>NZ_CAXTGZ010000327.1:0-6765 GCF_964243625.1 uncultured Caballeronia sp. | reverse complement strand
TTCGGCGACTAAGCGGCGCGCTATGAAGCCCAACATCACGATCAATTTCGAGTAAGAGCCATGCCCATATCGACCAATGTGAACGCTGACGCGTTCCGCCACGCAATGACGTGCTTTGCCAGCGGTGTCACGGCCATAACCACGCGAGAGGCCGGCTTGCCGTCGGGCATGCTCGCGACCTCGGTATGCAGCCTGTCCGTAGATCCCGCGACCATGCTGGTCTGCATCAACAAGTCAGCGTCCGCGCATGATGTCATTTTACGAACGAAGAAGTTTGCCGTGAACTTGCTGTCCGCAGATCAGACGGCGGTCGCGAAGCGCTTCACATCGTCGCGCGGCGCGGAGCGTTTCGAACCGGGACAGTGGCAAGACGGCAGCACCGGTTCGCCCATCCTGATCGGTGCGGTCGTCGTATTCGATTGCAACCTGATCGCCGTACATGACGGTTTCACACATAGCATCATGGTGGGTCAGTTGGCGGATGCAACGGTCAATGAGGACATGGCGACGGATTGCCTTTTATGGCACAGGCGCGATTTCGCGCAGAGCACACTAAGAGCGGCGTAACAGGGTCTGCGCCGATTGCAGTTCACTGGTTGCAAGCTACGTTCACTCAGCGAGGTTTGACTAGAATGAATTCTTACCCTCTGACCGGCACAGGATGCACGTCCCGGACCATCGTCCGGACGGCGGCGTGTGTCTTCGCCTCGCTGTTCCTCGCTCAAGTTGCCCGGGGCGAGGACTCATCCAAGGTTCCGAACGTCAAGGCCGATGCCGCGCTCGCGGCGGCCGTGCCGAAGTTTTATCGTGATCGCGGAACGTTGCTCGCAGGAGTCAATCCTGATGTCGTGCCGATCAAGTTCGTAGATGACGATGGCAATATCGCCGGCTTTACACCAGACCTCTTGTCTGCTGCCGCCGCCGTGCTGAACCTGAAGCTCGAGCTCGTTCAGTCGTCTTTCGACGCGCTGATCCCCGGGCTGAATGCAAATCGCTTTGACGTGTTGCTGTCGCTTTCCGATTTCACGTCCCGGCACGCGGTCGTTACGTTCGTCGATTACCTGAACATGGGCGACACCATCGTCGCGTCGCCGGCGAGGAATGTGTCAATGAAGTCGCTCGATGACCTGTGTGGCCTTCAGGTTGCGCTACCGCGTGGCTCGGCTTCGGGACAGGCAAGTGCCAAGATCAGCGACGCATGTATCAAAGCGGGAAAAAAGCCGCTTACGGTCGCGACCTATCCCGACTCCAATATGACACTGCTTTCGCTTTCGACGGGCGTCAGCGAAGTGGCATGGGTGGACTCGCCAGTGGGCTATTACAACGCCAGCAAAACGCCCGCAAAATACAAGGTCGTCTATTTCAATCCGCTGGCGCCATATGGCATCGGCTTTGGCGTCGATGAAAAGGGAAAGCAACTGGCGTCATCGGTTCAACAAGCGCTTTTGAAACTGCAGAAAGATGGTGTCTACGACGCGCTGCTTAAAAAGTGGGGATTGTCTTCCAGAGACGGAAAGCCGCTTTTTCCAATCAACGGTGGAAAGCTGTAGCCGTCAAGGTTGCAGGGTCCGGGCGAAGCTGCGTGGACCGTTGAAGGAAATTCGCGCGAAAGAAACGAGCACGCGTGCTGACCAAGCAATTCGTGGCTGGCAAGATGCCACCACCTTAATCAACAACCTCAGCGAGCTTGTGGCTGGCACATGTACACACGCCAGCCTCCATCCCGTATTTGCGCCCGGGCTTCTGCTTCCGCAACGAGAGAGCATGCCGGCGCACTTCCGCAGCATTCAGAGGGCCGCCATGGCCCATATGAAAGCGTTGCATACCCGCGTCCACCATTCCTATCAATTCACCGCTGACAGCTTGCGGGTCATCTTCGAACGGGGGGCGCATGGCGTGTCCCTTGCGTACCAATCCCCCAAGAAAGACTCCAGATGCGACGAGGTCGCCGACCAACGCGTCTCCACTGCCCAGTTCGACCGACACGGAGCCGGCCGTGTGGCCTGGGGTGTGCCTTGCCACGCCGTCGATTCCGTAAGGGCTCAGATCAAAGCTGGCATCGTCCTGCAGCAGGATGTCAGGCGTGAACGGCAAGTACGGTTCGCGGGGTAAGCC
This sequence comes from uncultured Caballeronia sp., assembly GCF_964243625.1. Classification (NCBI taxonomy): domain Bacteria; kingdom Pseudomonadati; phylum Pseudomonadota; class Betaproteobacteria; order Burkholderiales; family Burkholderiaceae; genus Caballeronia; species uncultured Caballeronia sp. The sequence continues at coordinate 4,650 of NZ_CAXTGZ010000327.1, read as the reverse complement.
AGAGCGCAAGAAGAGCGGGCCCCACCAATGCGCGACGCAGTATGTCATCTCCTTGCGCTGCTCGTAGTAGTCCAGATCTCCGGCATGAGCCAGGATTGGTGCGCCCGTCAGTTCACGCAATCGTGCAGCCGAACCGGCATGATCCGTGTGCGCATGAGTGACCACGATCAGCGTCACATCTCGGAATCCGCGACCGTGCTCCATCAGAGCGCGGCCAATCTTTTCCTCCGAGCCTGGCGTGCCGGTATCGACGAGGACGCAGCCCCTTGCACCGACGATCAGGTGGCAGTGGACCATGCCGAACGGCAGGATAGGAATCGCAGCGATGGAAGGTTTGTTCATGATGTAGTCCTTATGGCCGGTTACGGCGTCATATCCTGCAGGGCCAACACGACGGACTCGCCCTCAATCGCAGCGACGAATCGCGCAATGAGTTGCGCCACCTCGGCGGGCGCCTCCAGCGGCGACAAGTGCCCCGTTCCGGGCAGGACGTGCATCGCCGCGTGCGGGATGCGAGGCAACAATTGCGCCTGCAGTGTTGCGACGGGATCGACCTGGTCAAGCTCGCCTGAGATGATCATGGTCGGCGCATCGATTGACGCCATCGCTGCTGTAATGTCTTCGCGCATGGCCACGTTTGGCCAGGCTGCCTTCGCCTGCGGTGCGCCCCTCAGGCTGTCCTCGATGACTTGCTCGCGGCGAGCGGCGTCGAGCGATCGCGCGGTCAGGACGTGATCGATCACGAATTCAACCGATTCGCGCGATTGATACGCGCCGGCCAACGTCGCACGTTGCTCGTCGGACAGGAGTATCGGCGACGGCGGTGAAGGCGCAACAAGCACAAGACCTTCGAGCCCGTTCGGCCGACGCGATGCGATAAGTTGAGCAACCTTCCCGCCCATCGAATGGCCGACCAGAACGTAACGCTGCAGCCCCAGCGCATCGATGACGCCTTCGGCGTCGGCGGCAAGGTCGGCGATGCCGTAGCCGTCGGCAGGCGCCTCGGAATCGCCCCAGCCGCGGTGATCGGTGGCGACGGTTCTATAGCGGTCGGACAATTCACTTGCTACCCCGTCCCATGTGCGCGACGAGCCGCCGTAGTAATGCAGGAACACCAGCGCCAACTCGCCGCTGCCGCGCTGCGTGACGTGGATTCGCGCACCGTTCGACTTGATGTCCATTTCTGTGCCCTCGTTTGTTAGTTGATGGCGAAATGTTAGATTCAAGTCTTCAATTTGATAATTGGCTGATTGGTGTTTTCAGTCGATAATCCTGTTATCGAATTGGAAAAGGAAGGGAGGGGACGTGGATCGACTCACGAGCCTTGGCGTTTTCGTCGCCGCCGTCGAGGAAGGCAGTTTTGCGGCGGCAGCGCGCCGCTTTGGCCTATCGGCGGCAATGGCCGGCAAACACGTAAGCGCCCTTGAGTCCGAGCTGAATGCGCGGTTGCTCCAGCGCACCACACGGCGCTTGAGTCTGACCGACACCGGCCAGACTTATTACGAACGCTGCAAGCGGATTCTCGAAGCCTTCGACGAAGCAAGGCGTGAAGCAAGCGATTCGCAAGGCACGGCGCGCGGTGTGCTGCGCGTCGCGGCGCCGGTCACGTTCGGCGCGATGCATCTGGGCGAGATCGTGGCGCGCTATCTGGACGATCACCCGCACGTCAACGTGGAAGTGCTGCTTGGAGACCGCTATGTCGATCTGATCGATGCAGGTGTCGACGTCGCAATCCGGATCGGACGGCTGGAAGACCCTGGACTTGTTACGCGCCGGCTTGCGCCGTGCCGCATGGTCGTGTGTGCGTCTCCCGCCTACCTGAAGCGCCATGGAACGCCGCGCAAGCCTGCCGACTTGATGCGTGCGCAACGACTTGCTTTCAGTGAAGCTGTATCGGCCGGCGACTGGACATTGTTCGATGCAAAAAACCGCGCGCACGTCATCGACGGACCAAGCCGGATGACAGCCAACAACACGCAAATGCTTCTCGCTGCAGCCCTCGCCGACGCCGGTATTGCGTACGGTCCGACATTCGTGTTCGGCGAGCACCTCCGGCGCGGCGAACTCGTCGCGCTGCTGCCGGCGTATCGCACGGCCAATCTGACGATCCAGGCGGTTTATCCCAGCGCGCAGCGCATACCGCTCAAGGTGCGCCGCTTTGTGGATTACCTGGCCGAAACGTTCGGCGATGAGCCGCCTTGGGATCGCACGGCGAAGCCTCTCGAGAGCGACGGTTCCGCGCTGGTTGAGAGCGGCCGTTGAGGCGAGCCGGGCGAGAGCGGGCGCTGCAACGGTGTCACGGATTGGTTTGCCGAGTGCGCCCGCACGAAAACCAGCGGCGCGGAGCCGTCGACACGTGCGCAACGTCAGCAACATCTCGCCACCACCGCTCACCGTGATGCGGCGTCGTCAGGTCGAGCCGCTCTCCCATGCGCGGCGTCGCGAGAGGAATGCCACGCGCGGCGGCAAGTGCGACCGCGCGCTCGTAGGGTTCCTGCCAGCGATGCATCGCCAGATCGAACGTGCCGTTATGAACCGGCACGATCCATCGTCCTTGCAGATCGGTGTGCGCCTGTATGGTTTCTTCAGGCTGCATGTGGACATACGGCCACTGGGCGTCGTAAGCGCCCGTTTCGAGCATGGTTACGTCGAACGGACCGAGTCGTTCGCCAATGGTCTTGAACCCGTCGAAGTAGCCGGTATCGCCGCTGAAGAACAGACGCAAACCGTTATCGACGATGACCCACGAGGCCCATAAGGTGCTGTTGCCGTCGAACAGACTGCGGCCCGAAAAATGTTGCGCCGGTGTGGCCGTAAATTGCAAGCCTTCGATCTCGGTACCTTGCCACCAGTCGAACTGGCGTACTTTCGATGCGTCGATACCCCATTCGACCAGGCGATCACCCACGCCCAGCGGCGTCAGAAACACCGCGGTCTTGGCCGCGAGCGCCAGTACCGTTTCGCGGTCCAGGTGGTCGTAGTGGTCATGCGACAGGATCACACCGCGAAGCGCAGGCAGATCTTCGAGCGAGATGGGTGGCGCATGAAAGCGCTTCGGGCCGAACTGCCTGAAGGGCGACGCACGTTCTGCGAAGACGGGGTCGGTCAACCAGAACTGACCACGAAGCTTGAGCAGCATGGTCGAATGTCCCAGCCGATACAAACTCCGATCGGGCGCTGCGTCGAGCTGCTCGCGCGACAGCGGATCGACGGGAAGTCTGTGTGCCGGTCGCGTACCGTCCGGTTTGTGAAAGATGATGTTCCAGATGATGCTTGCGGTCTTGCGGATTCCCTCGACCGGACGCGGCTTGACGTTGCGAAAGCGGGTCCCGTCGTGCTGGGTAGAGGCGCTGAACAGACCACGCCCGCGTTGCGCCGCTGTCAGGCCCAGGGTGCGGCGAATTGAACCGGTGAATGATGCCATCTAGGGCGCCTCGATATGCGAAGTAGACTGCCCAGTGTAGTTTGTTTTCAAGAAAAGTAAACTACCTGGTGTAAAATTTGCCAATGAATATCGTCGATACCTCCTTACGTCTTACCGACCGCAAGCGTGCCGCGATCATCGACGCGGCAATCCAGGAATTTCTGGCGGCGGGCTTCGATGCGACCAGCATGGATCGCGTTGCGGCGCGCGCGTGCGTCTCCAAGCGTACGGTCTACAACCATTTCCCAAGCAAGGAAGCGTTGTTCGCGGCGATCCTGCGGCAGTTGTGGGAGTCAAGTGACACAGATCAAGCGCCGGTGTATTCCTCCGGGCATCCATTACGCGGGCAACTTCTGCAGCTTCTCCTGAAGAAGCTTCGCCTTTTGAATGATGAGGCGTTCTTGTCCCTCGCCCGCGTTGCGATCGCGGCGGGCATTCATTCGCCGGAACGCGCGCGCGATATGGTGGCGCGCATGGGTGAGCGCGAGGAAGACCTGACGTGCTGGATTCGCGCAGCTGCTGAGGATGGCCGCCTGAACACGCCGGACCCGGCTTTCGCTTCACAGCAGTTGCAGGGTCTCGTAAAAGCGTTTGCGTTCTGGCCCCAGGTGACGATGGGGCAACCGCCGCTCAGCGTGGACGAGCAAAGGCGGGTAGCGGAGTCTGCCGCCGACATGTTTCTAGCGAGCTATGCGTGACTCGTCTGCGAGGTGACGGCATTCCCGTTGGCCGCAATACCGGAGTGTCTACTTGCTTTGTCCGGCAGCGATGCCGATGGGCGGCGTTTCAGCCGGATTGACCAGCTTCCACGTGAGCCACGTTGCCACTGCCATGAACGCTGCCGCACACAGAAACAGCGCCTGATAACCCCCTGCGAAGCTGTTGACGGCCAACGTGTGCAACGTCGCTGCGTCGATTCCCGGCAGTGCCACGCTGGCCAGGCGACCAGCAGTGATGTCCTGTACGAGACGCAGGCGCGCGGCCGCATCGATCGACGGCAACGCCTGGGCGACAATGCCATGAACACGAGCGTAAAGCACAACGCCGAGTGCAGCGATGCCGATCACTAGTCCGGTGAAACGCGTCGTGCCCGATACACCCGACGCCATCCCGGAACGCTCCTTCGGGATCACCGTCATGCCGACCTTGGTCGTCTCGCCATTGAGCAAGCCAGCGCCCGTCCCGACGACCAGCATGCCGGCAACAAGCGGCCAGTACTCAACCAT
>NZ_CAXTGZ010000326.1:0-6767 GCF_964243625.1 uncultured Caballeronia sp. | reverse complement strand
TGCCAGGACTGCGCAAACCCTACGATTTCGTACTTGCCCGTGACCAGCTTCGCCATGCGGATGGCGGCTTCGTTCGATTCCGCGCCCGTGCTCAGCAACAGTGCGCGGTCGAGTCCTTCGGGCGTGATGTCGGCGAGGCGGGTCGCGAGATCGACCACTGGCCGGGACAGCATGCCGCTGAAGAGGTGGTCGAGCTTGCCGGCGTATTCGTTGATGACCGCCACGATCTCAGGATGGCTGTGCCCGAGCACCGCGCTCATTTGCCCCGATGTGAAGTCCAGGATCGCGCGGCCGTCTGCGTCGTAGACGAAGCTGCCTTTGGCACGCTCGATGATCAACGGCTCGAAGGTGCCGCCGTAGCGGATGAGGTGATGTCTGGCGTTATGCCAGAAGGTTGCATCGTCGTTTCTGGACACGTTGCTGCTCCTTGGCGAATGGCAGGAATAAAACCTAGACAAGCGGAATAGGCGGAATAGCTTGCAGTCTAGTTCGCTCTCTGGTTTCATAGAATCGAATAGTTCTAATGGAAGATAGAAGCGAGTCTTATACCTTGAGCCTTTCACTCGAAATCGACCTGCTGCGTTCGTTCACCGTCGTGGCCGAAGTCCGGACGCTCAGCCACGCGGCCAGCCGGATTGGCCGGACCCAGTCCGCGCTGAGCCAGCAGATGAAGCGTCTTGAAGAGATCGTCGATCAGCCGCTGTTTCAGCGCACAGGTCGCGGCGTGGTGTTGACCAACCCGGGCGAACGCCTGCTGATCCACGCCCAACGCATTTTGCGCATGCACGACGAAGCAATGGCCGATCTGTCCGGCAAAGGCTTGTCGGGAACGATTCGCTTTGGATGTCCGGACGACTACGCCACGGTTTTCCTGCCGCATTTGCTGCGGCAGTTTTCGAGCCGGCACCCGGATGCGCTGGTGGAGGTCGTATGCGCGCCCACGCCGCGATTGCTCGAACAACTGGACATGCACGCGCTGGACCTGGCGATGATTTCGCTACCGGAGAATGCCCCGAACGACGACATCATCCGCCGTGAGCCGCTGGTCTGGGTGGGTTATCCGGGACTGGACGCCGCGCACTTCGACCCGTTGCCGCTGGCGCTTTCCGATCCGGACACGCTCGATCACGTCGCAGCCTGCGAAGCGTTGCAGCGCGCGGGCAGGGCGTATCGCATCGCTTATGCGAGCAGCAGTCTTGCCGGTCTCACGGCCCTGGTCCGCTCGGGGCAGGCCGTGGCCGTCATCACGCAGACGGCCGTCGCGCCGGATCTCTGCATTCTCAATGGCGATCCCGGACTTCCCGCGTTGCCCGGCATCGGCATTACGCTGAAGTTCGAGCGGGCACGCCCGTCGCATCTGATCAAGGTGTTCGCCGAGCATATCCGGCTCACGCTGCCCTTGATATGAAACACCGGGCGCAGCGGCTCAGATGATCATGCCGCCCGATACCTCGATGCGCTGCGCGTTGACCCAGCGGTTATCTTCGGAGAGAAGCGCCGCGATCATCGGGCCGATATCGTCGGGATGACCCACGCGGCCAAGCGATGTCATGCCGGCAATCAGCTTGTTCAGGTCCGGATTGTCGCGGACCATGCCGCCGCTGAAATCCGTCGCGATCGCGCCAGGCGCCACCGTGTTGACGGTAATGCGGCGCTCGCCGAGTTCTTTCGCGAGATAACGCGTGAGCACCTCGACCGCGCCCTTCATGCACGCATACGCACTGCTTCCGGGAAACGAAAACCGCGCGAGACCCGAAGAGATATTCACGATGCGGCCGCCATCGTTGATGAGCGGCAGCAGCTTTTGCGTGAGGAAAAACACGCCCTTGAAATGGACCGCGTAGACGGCGTCCAGTTCGGCTTCGGTGGTCTCGTGAAACGCTTTGTGCAACGACGTGCCCGCGTTGTTGACAAGAAAATCGAAACGCTCTGCGCCCAGCTTTGAGAGCGCGTCACGAACGTTTTGCGTGAAGGTATCGAAGGAGGCGGTGTTGGCGGTATCGAGTTGAATGGCGATCGCGTTGCGTCCTGCGTTGCGTCCTGCTTCGCGCACTGCTGCGACGACCTGATCGGCTTCGGCGCGATTCGAGTGATATGTGAAGATCGAATCGATACCGCGCTTTGCCAGGTTCAGTACCGTGTTGCGGCCGAGGCCGCGGCTGCCGCCCGTGACGATTGCGATCTTCGGGGTGTTTTGATCAGGCATTGATGGACTCCGTTGTGTTTCACTGGGTTCGTGTCCGACCAACGATACGCGCGCCAGGCGAAGATCAGAATGCCCGAACTTGGACACTTCTTGCCTGATCCTGTCACGCGTTTTTTTTCTCGAAACGCCTATATGATCGGGGTTCCAGCGCCTAAAGAATTCCGCCCATGTCCAACGATGCCCTGCTCGAAGCCGTCACCCGTTACACCGACGCCCAGCCTGGTGACGGCCCCTACCTGACGCCCGTCAAGGGCGTGATGATCCTGCGTTCGAATCGCGAAAAGCAGCCGTCGCACCTCATTTTCAAGCCGGCGTTGTGCATCGTCGTGCAGGGCGCGAAATGGACGATCTTCGGCAATCAGCGGTTCCACTATCGTGCCGGTCAGGCGCTGGTCGTCAGCGTCGAGATGCCGGCGGTCGGGCGCGTGGTCGAAGCGAGCAGAACGGAGCCGTTTCTTGGCATCGTGGTCGAATTCGACCTGGCCGTGATGCGCGATGTGTTCGAAGGGCTGGCCACGACCGAAGGCGCGAACCATCCGGAGGCCGGTGCGAACGGCGAATCGGCGCACGGCGTCTTTGTCACCGACTTCGACGGGCCGCTCGCTGATTGCGCATTGCGTCTGATGCGCCTGATCGGCACGCCGCAAGCCATCCCGATGCTTTATCCATCGATCATGCGGGAAATCTGTTATTGGCTGCTCACGGGCCCGCGTGCCGCCGACGTCGCGGCGATCGTGCTCGGCAATAGTCACGCGCACCGGGTGGTGAGCGTGATCCACTCGTTGCGTAACCGTTTTGCTGAAGCGGTGCGCATCGAGGAACTCGCGTTGCAGGCGCAGATGAGTCCGTCGGCGTTTCATCGGCAATTCAAGACGCTGACATCGATGACACCGCTGCAGTACCAGAAGCAGTTGCGCCTGCTCGAAGCGCGGCGGCTGATGCTGACGGACGCGGCCAATGCAGAGACGGCTGCGTTCCAGGTCGGCTACGAAAGCGCATCGCAATTCAGCCGCGAATATGCGCGCATGTTTGGCGCACCGCCGCGGCGTGACGTGGTCACGCTGAGGGCGGCGGCGGGTTGATCGGCTTCGCCATTCCGGAAAGTATGGCGAATGTCATAACGGGGTAATACCGCTCGCAATAATGGATTCAGTTGTCGGCCCATAAAATCCCCGGAGCGAGACCCTGACATGCCGAACAAGACTAGAACCGATCCCGTTGCCACCGTATCGAGACGCAACTTCCTCAAGCTTGCCGGCGCGTCGTCGCTGGCGAGCGCCGCGACCACCATGACCGGCGCAGCGCGTGCCGCCGATACCGCGCGCGATGGCACACCCGAGCAGATTCATTTGACCTGGGGCGACGATCCATCGAAGGAAGTGGTCGTGAGCTGGGCATCGCTCGCGCCGGCCGCCAATCCGCGCGTTCGCGTGAGCACGGCGGGCAATGGTCACGCGAGGGTCGTGCACGGCGTGCAGCGCACTTATACCGACGGCTTGAACGGCGAGATTGTCTGCACCTACCACGCGGTAATTCACGGCCTGGAGCCGCATACGGAATACCAGTACGAAGTCACCGCCGATAACGACAGCAACACCGGGCAGCCGTTCAGCGCCTCGTTCCGGACCGCGCCGCGCGGCCGTGCGCCGTTTCGCTTCACGAGCTACGGCGACCTCGCGACGCCCAACACCGGCTGGGTGCTGTCATCGCCGCAAAGCCGTTTTGCCGTGCAAGCCGTCGAGCGCTTCCAGCCGTTGTTTCATCTGCTCAACGGCGATCTTTGCTACGCCAACCTCAACCCGGCGCATCAACCGGAAGTGTGGCGAGATTTCGGCAACAACGCGCAGACGTCGGCGGCCAATCGGCCGTGGATGCCATGTCCGGGCAACCATGAGGTCGAGTTCCACAACGGCGAGCAGGGCTTCGATTCGTATCTCACACGTTACACACTGCCCGACAACGGCACGCGTTTTCGCGGCCGCTGGTACAGCTTTCGTGTGAGTTCGCTCCTGTTTGTATCGCTGGATGCAGACGATGTCGTCTATCAGGACGCCGCGGCTTTCGTGGCCGGGCCCAATCCGCTGGTGCCGGCCGCGAGCACCGGCAATCCGCCAGTCGAACCCGGCACCTCGTTCTACATACGCGGCTACAGCAAGGGTGAGCAGACGCGCTGGCTCGAAAAGACCTTGCGCCATGCGGCCGATGACGACGACATCGACTGGATCATCGTGCAGATGCATCAGGATGCGCTGAGTTCATCGAAGACGGGCAACGGGTCGGACAAAGGCATTCGGGAAGCATGGCTGCCGCTCTTCGATCAATACGGCGTCGACCTCGTGCTGTGCGGCCACGATCATGACTACGAGCGCAGCCATCCGGTGCGCGGCTGCAATCACCATGCAGGATTCGATGCGGTCACCGGCGAGCGCGTCGATACGCTGCAGCCGAAACCCGTCGCGACGGCTCGCCGCGCGAACGAACCTATCGATACATCGCACGGTACTGTTCACCTGATTCTCGGTGGCGGCGGCACGAGCGCGCCGCTCGATGTCTACGGGCTCGATGCCGGCACGGGGAACCCGCAGGCGCAAATCTTCACCAAGCCGAATCGCCCCATACCCGGCACGTCGGCCAATACGTTCTTGCGCCGCCCGGCCGATGCACTGGAAGACGCAATCTGGTCGGCTCAGCGCGATACGGGAACGGGCTACGGCATCGCGGTATTCGATCACGATCCCGGCACACGGCATGGCAATACGACGATCACGATGAACTACTATCACGCGCCCGGCGCCGACCAGACGCCGACCGCGGACTACGAGCTCTTCGAGACCATCGTGTTGTCGAAGAAACGGCGTAGTTAAACCGCAAGCGCGGAGGCGTGTGGCGTCGATTACTCGATGCCAAACAAACCATCACGCCCGAACGCGAGCTTCGCAAAACGTTCGCCCATGCGCCGATGCGTGCGGCCATCCGGATGCAGTTGATCCGGCAGCGGCAGCTCGGCGAAATCGGCTTGACCGTAGAGCGCGAGTCCGTCGAGATAATGAAGATGGGGGTCATCGGCGGCGCGCTGCTCTGCGATGCGCCGCAGTTCATCGCGGATGACGGTCAGCGTCAGTTTCCCGGACGTGCGCTCGGCAGGGTCGCCCGTCGCGCGAAACGAAACCTTGCCACCTGCAAGCGCGGTGAGATCGAACGCGCCCGGGCCGGGCGTGTCCTCGTGTATCGGGCAGTGGATCGGCGAGATGATCAGCAGCGGCGTGGCCGGATGACCATCGCGGATCGTATCGATAAAGCCGTGCACCGCCGGCGTGAACGCGCGCAGGCGCATCATGTCGGTGTTGACCAGGTTGATGCCAATTTTCAGGCTGATCAGATCGGCGGGTGTGTCGCGCATCGCTCGCGCGGTGAACGGGTCGAGTAATGCGCTGCCGCTGAAGCCGAGATTGATCAGCTCCACGCCGCCGAGGGAGGCGGCGAGCGCAGGCCATGTCGAGGTGGGGCTGTCGCCGTTCGAACCATGGCTGATCGAGCTTCCATGATGCAGCCAGACCTTTCGTCCGGTATCGGCGGCATGGTCGATTTTCGCGTCGGTACGCAGCGCGATCAGCTCGGTGATTTCGTTGTACGGCAGCCAGATTGCGATTGTCTTGTCGTGAGCAGGGAGGTCGTTGAACCGGAGAGTGGCGACCGGACCCGAATGCTTCGATGCCGTGCCAGTCGCCATGTCGATCGTCACGATGTCGCCACCGGATGCGCTGCTTTGGCGCAGGAGCTTGCCATCGACAAGCAGGTCGTACACGCCCGCCGGCCGTGGCGGGGCGCCGGCGTACAAATAACGCGTAGGCAGGACATCGAGTTCGATATTCGTCGCGTGCGTACGGAATATCAGCCGTACGCCCGAGGGCTGCGCCTCGGCCATCGCCAGTTGAGGATCGGCGCATTGAACACGCGCACGCTGAGGCAGGCGATGCGGCATCACGCCCCGTCCGGTGTGTTCGTATTCGAGAGCGCCGCGTAACAGCGCCGGGGTGATGGGCGTGGTGACCATGTCGTTCAAATGGCAAAAAGAGCCGCCATCTTAGCAACATGGGGTGTAACGCGCGGCTTCTCTTCAGGCTGGCAACTTGCGGCAAATCTATTGCTTGCGGGCGAAATACTCGGGCAAGCGGAAGCCATCGTAGAAATGGTTGTTCAGGATCGCTTGCTGAAATGATGGCGACTGGTACGCACTGACAATCGCCTGCGTCACCGGAGCGGTCTTGTTCGCGGCCTTGACCACGACCTGATTGATGTACGGCGGCGTCATCTGTTCTAGCGCAAGGGCATCGGTCAGCTTGTAGCCGCTGAAGATCGCGAAATTCCCCTGGATCGCGGCAAAATCCACATCGTCCAGAGCGCGTGGCGCCTGCGCCGATTCCAGCGGCACGATCTTGATTCCCGCCGGATTGGCGATCACGTCGCGCTCGGTGACATCCACCGGATTGGCGTTCGGCTTGATCTTGATCCAGCCGATCTGCTGGAGGATCTTCAGCGCGCGTTCCAGATTGAGCCGGGT
>NZ_CAXTGZ010000325.1:0-6774 GCF_964243625.1 uncultured Caballeronia sp. | reverse complement strand
GGCTTGGTTGCCGCGCTCTGCTTCGCAGAGATGGGTCATGAGGTAGTGTGCGTCGATAACGACGAAAGCAGGGTCGAGGCGCTCCAGGCAGGTGAAATGCCGATCCACGAACGGCACCTTCCCGAACTCATGCGCCGGTATTGGCGCACCCGTCAGGGTTGAGGATATATCGACAGTTCCGGGAAACCCGTGCCGGAATCGAACTCGCGTGAAAAGCGGAAACCGTCGAGGCTGACGAGCAGGATTTCTGCCGTGGTCCTGACAATGCATCCCGCCGATACATGGCCGCCGTACACACGGCCTGCGGAATCCGAAACGGACATGTGGAGGTGCGCGCCATCGGGACCAAGTGAACCGGCCAACGTCAGGATTTCGAGGTCGCGGTCGAGGAGCGCGGGTTGATCGATACCGGCATAACGCAGGTTCGCCACGCTCAGGCTGCCAACACCCTGAATCACGAACGCCGCGCCCAGCGCCTTCCTTCGTGCGAGGGATTCGAGTGTGTTGCGCAGGTCGTCGCCCGGGACGAGACGCACAGGAAGGGTTTGCATGAGTAGATTTTCGCGTGTCTGCAGATGCGTCAATGATGGCATGATGAATCCGGTTTTGCCCGCACTTCAACCTAAAGAGCCACCATGACGACAGAACTCCATATCCTCGCCTGGGCGCTGGTGCTTGCGCTGATCCAGGTGTTGCTGCCATCGGTATTGCGCAGCCGCGAGACCGGTCTTGGCTATAACGCCAGCGCTCGCGACAAGCCGGCAGCGCCGCCCGGCAAGTTGACCGGCAGACTCATGCGCGCGCAAGCCAATCTGTTCGAGACGCTGCCTGTATTCGCCATCGCCATCCTGATTACGCATATGGTTGGCCGCGAAGGCCCGTTGACGCTCACGGGCGCGTGGCTCTACATCATTGCGCGGGTCGTGTACGTGCCCGTATATGCAGCGGGAATTCCGTTCCTGCGCTCGCTCATCTGGGTCGTTTCGCTGTTCGGCATCATCCTTATTCTTGTTCCCATCATTTGAAGTCATCCACACCGGAGTCCAGTTCATGACCGACTTGTTGTCCACCATCGACGTAGAAACCGCGCCGAATCCCGAGTTCGCCGTGATCCTCATGCACGGCCTGGGCGCCGACGCCAACGACTTCATCCCGCTCGTGCCGGAGTTGCGCCTGGGCGATCTGCCTGCCGTGCGCTTCGTGTTTCCCAACGCGCTCGAAATGCCGGTGACGGGCAACAACGGCTACGTGATGCGCGCGTGGTATGACATTCTTTCGTTCGATGGCGTGAACCGCCGCGTCGATGAAGCCGGTCTCAAGGCCTCCTGCGACCGCATTCGCGATCTGATCGCGCGGGAAAACGAACGGGGCATCCCGACATCGAAGATCTTCCTTGCAGGCTTCTCGCAAGGCGGCGCGATGACTTATACAGCGGGCCTGACACATCCTGAGAAGCTTGCCGGCCTGATCGTTTTGTCGGGTTATGTACCGTCGCCGGGTCTGATCGATGCCGCCTTTAGCGAAGCAAACCGCGAGACGCCGATCTTTGCTGCGCACGGCACGCAGGACCCGGTTCTTCCGCTGGAACTGGCCGTGCAGGGACGCGACTTCGCGCTGTCCCACGGCTGCAAGATCGAGTGGCATCAATATCCGATGCCGCACTCGGTCTGTGCCGAAGAAGTGGAAGCATTGCGCGCGTGGTTCGGCGCGCAACTGAGCCATTAAAGCGCTTTGAAGAAAGTTTTTTTGTACAGGTCGAGCATGCCGGCGGCATCCACGCCGATGCACACGGATTGCGCCGGACGATCATCCCAGTCCGGCGCAGGCGCCTTCATGGTCGTCAGTTTCTGGATTGTTTCGCCGGTTGCGATGCCGCTTGTCACTACCCGTACGGGACCATTGCGCACGGTGTAGAGGTGGGGCGCGAGCACGTACGCCACCGCAGACGAATCGTGGACGTAGATCCCTTCGAGTCCTGCGCTGTCCTTGTGGAATTGCGCATAGTGACGCGAGACGTCCCACACGAAACGGCCGGCATCGCCCTGGTCGCCGAATCCGGCGAGCCAATCGTTGGGCATGATGGTCTCCTGCGTCACGTCCAGGCCGACCACGGTCACGGGCCAGGGCGCGCCGAGCACGATATCGGCGGCATCGGGATCGCACATGATGTTGGCTTCGGCCGCCGGCGACACATTGCCGAGCACGCCCGCCGTTCCAAATGCGCCGCCCATGATCACGACCTGCTTCACGAGCGTTGCAATCTCCGGATCGGCTTCGAGTGCGAGCGCGAGATTTGTCAGCGGACCGACCGCGATCAGCGTCACTTCACCGGGCTGGGCCCGTATGGTATCGATAATGAATCGATGCGCCGAACGCTCGTCCAGCAATGTATCGCCGGGTTCGCCGAGTTCGATATTGCCCATCCCGTTGTCGCCGTGGATCCAGCCGAGCGGCGCGGGCGGCGCGCGATGCAACGGCGCCGCAGCGCCACGCGCGACCGGCACGCCGGGACAGAATCGCGAGCGCAGGTAAAGCGCGTTGGACGTGGTGGTACTGATGGTCGCGTTCCCATACACGCTCGTGATCCCGAGCAGTTCGATATCCGGATGCAGCGCCTGAAAGACGAGCGCCATGGCGTCATCGACGCCCGGGTCCGTGTCGTAGATGACCTTGTGCTGTGTCATAGGTAGAAGGCGTCCGGAAGCTGTTCGCGGGCGGTGGTGTCGCGTGTCGCGCCATGCAGGTTGCCAAGGCGGATGGCCAGCTCGGGCCCGCCCAGTTCGATGATCACCTGACGGCACGCGCCGCATGGTGCGATGGGGCCATCGGTGTCGCCGATCACGGCCAGCGCCGCGAATTCATCGCGTTTGCAGCCCGCGGCAATCGCGCTGAAAAACGCCGTGCGTTCCGCGCAGTTGCACAATCCGTACGATGCGTTTTCTACATTGCAGCCATCGAAAATGCGACCGTCTTTTGTGAGCAGCGCAGCGCCGACCTTGAACTTCGAATAGGGCGCGTAAGCCCGTTCGCGTGCGGTTTTCGCACGGTCGAGCAATTGGTCCATGGTCATGATCTTTTCCTTAATTGAGCGTCAGGAACATGCCCGCAATCGTCGCGCTCATCAGGTTCGAGAGCGTGGCGGCGAGCACGACTCGCAGGCCGTAGCGCGCCACTTCCGCGCGCCGTTCCGGAGCCACCGCGCTGAAGCCGCCGGTCAGGACGGCAATGGACGCGAAGTTCGCGAAGCCGCACAGCGCGAATGACAAGATCGCTATGGTACGCGGATCGAGCACCTGGAGACCCGCCGCGGCGACGCTTGCGGAGTCCTTCAAATAGGGAGACAGCGACGCATATGCCACGAACTCGTTCAGGATGATCTTCTGGCCGAGGAAATTGCCGGCGAGCGCGGCCTGGTCCCACGGTACGCCGATCAGGTATGCGAGCGGCGCGAAGATGGCGCCGAGCACGGACTGCATCGACAGATGCGGCGCGCCGAACCATCCGCCGATTCCACCCACGATCCCGTTCAACAAAGCAATCAGGCCGACGAACGCAATCAGCATCGCGCCGACCATCACCGCGATTTTCAGCCCGACCGTCGCACCGGAACTGGCGGCTTCGATCACGTTGGCGGGGCGCTTTTCATCGAAGCTGAGATGTTCCAAGGTGACGCGGCTCGCTTCCGTCGACGGATGCAGAATCTTCGCAAACAGCAATCCGCCGGGAACCGCCATGAACGAAGCCGCGAGCAGATACTCGACTTTCACGCCGAGTCCGGCGTAGCCCGCGAGCACCGAGCCGGCCACCGCCGCCATGCCGCTTGACATCACCGCGAACAATTCCGCGCCCGTCATGTCGCGCACGAACGGCTTCACGACCGCGGGCATTTCGCTTTGCCCGAGGAAGATGGTGGTGACGGCAGAAAACGATTCGAGCTTCGAGACCCCGAGCAGCTTCTGGAAGATCGTGCCGAGAATGATCACGATCCAGCGCATGACGCCGAGGTGATAGAGCACTGCGATCAGCGCGGTCACGAAGATGATGGCGGGCAAGACCCGCACGGCGAAGACAAAACCGCCATCGCCGAAGATCTCGAACATCTTCGATTGCACCAGTCCGCCGAACAGGAATTCGATCCCAGCGTTGCCATACCCAAGCACGTGATTCACGCCTGCGGCGGCAGCCGCCAGGATGCTTTTACCGAAGGGCACGAACAGGATGAACGCACCGATTCCAATCTGCGCGAGCAGTGCGGGTATGACGGTGCGCAAGCGGATGCCACGGCGGTTATTGGAGAAGATGAAAGCGATGAACAGCAGGACGGCAATGCCGAGCAGATTACGGGCGATCAGGGCCATGTCTCTCTACGTCTGTTGTAAGAATGGCCGAGATGCTACGCCATATGGCGTATGAATAAAACCCGGCTTACGCGAAGAGTTCGATGACCGGCCAGTTGCGCTCGGCCGCGATCGCACGCAGCCGGAAATCGGGATTGGTCGCAACAGGATGCGTGACGCGTTCCATGAGCGGGACGTCGTTGACCGAATCGCTGTAGAAGTAGCTTTCCTTGAAGTCGCTCAGCTTCAATCCCTGCGATGCAAGCCATTGCTCGGTCCTGACGATCTTGCCTTCGCGAAACGTCACGACGCCCACGGAGCGGCCGGTGTAGCGCCCGAGCGGATCGTCGCCTTCAGTGTCCAGATCGATCGCCAGCAGGTGTTCCACGCCCAGCGCCTTTGCGATGGGCGCGGTGACAAATGCGTTTGTCGCCGTCACGATGCAGCACAGGTCGCCCGCGTCGAGATGACGGCGCAGCAGCGCGAGCGCTTCAGGGCGAATGGCCGGTTCTATGACTGACTTCATGAAGGCGTCGTGCCACGCATCCAGGTCCGCACGCGAATGACGGGCGAGCGGCGCGAGAGTCAGTTTCAGATACCCGTCCATGTCGAGCTTTCCGGCTGCGTACTGCTGATAGTACGCATCGATCTCCCTGACGTGGTCGGCACTTCCTTCGAAGCCGAGCGTGGCATAAAAGCGCGCCCACGACTGGTCGCTGTCGAGCGGCAGCAGTGTGTGGTCCAGATCGAACAGCGCGAGAGTTCGGCTCATGCCTTGGTTCATGCTTGCAGCCCTTGGATTGCAGGTAAAAAACGCGACAGAACGCAAGGGCATACGATGGCCCGCGCAGGGTCGATGAGTGCGGTCGATCCTATCGGGAAATACCCAAAACTACAACAATGCAAAATTGTACAACTCGTTTGCGTGGCATCATGTGTCAATGGCGTTACAGTGGGAACGATTAACGGAAGTGGCCACATGTTGACTCTCTTGAATATCCTGTCGGGCGTGGCGGTCCTGGTGTGGGGCACGCATATTGTCCGCACCGGCATCCTGCGGGTACTCGGCGCCGAGCTGCGGCGCGTGCTCGCGCGCAGCACGAACAGCCGCTTTCGCGCATTCGGCGCGGGCCTTTGCGTGACGAGTCTCGTGCAGAGCAGCAACGCGACGGCCGTGCTGGCGTCGTCGTTTGCAGCGCAAGGACTGCTGCCGTTGGCGCCTGGGCTAGCCATCATGCTGGGCGCCGACGTCGGCACAGCGCTGATGTCGCGCGTGCTGACGCTCGATCTTTCATGGCTCTCGCCTATTTTGTTGCTGGGCGGCGTCATCGCGTTTTTGTCGTTCAAGCAAACGCGCGTGGGGCAGATCGGCCGCACGGTCATCGGGCTGGGGCTGATCCTGCTGGCGCTGCATCTGATTGTCGAGGCGGCGCGTCCCGTGATGCAGGGCGAGGGCGTGAAGGTCATGTTCGGCGCGCTCACGGGCGATTCCATGCTTGACACGCTGGTCGGCGCGGCCTTCGCCATGATCTCGTACTCCAGTCTTGCCGCTGTCCTGCTGACTGCGACGCTGGCATCGTCCGGCGTGATTTCGCTGAAGGTCGCCGTGTGTCTGGTGGTCGGTGCGAACCTGGGAAGCGGCTTGCTGGCAGTGATCGGAACGATGGGGCAGAACCAAGCGGGCCGCCGCCTGGCGCTGGGCAACCTGCTTTTCAAGCTGGTCGGCGCGCTGATCGTGCTGCCGTTTGCGCCGTGGATCGCGTTGGGACTTGGCGCGGTGATCGCGTACCCGCGCGAGTCGGTGATCACATTTCATCTCGTCTATAACCTCGTGCGTTGCCTTGCGTGCATGCCGCTGGTCGAGCACGTTGCGCGCTTGTGTTATCGGCTGCTGCCGGACCGCCCGGATATGAATCCCGAGTTGCGGCCGCTCTATCTCGATCCCGTCGCGCTTTCCACGCCTACGCTCGCGCTGGCGAATTCGGCGCGCGAGGCGCTGCGTATAGGCGACATCATCCGCACGATGCTCGATAACCTGCTCGACCTGATGCGCACGAATGATCCGGTCAAGGCGCGCACGACGATCCGCATGGACGACGACGTCGATCAGTTGTACGCAGCGGTGAAGACGTATCTGGCGCGGATTTCCCGCGAACAGCTCGACGAAGCCGACAGCCGCCGATGGACCGACATCATCACGCTGACCATCAATCTGGAGCATGCGGGCGACATCATCGAGCGGGTAGTGATGAATATTCAGGAGAAGAAGATCATGCATCGGCTGGCGTTCTCGCCAGAAGGCCTGAGCGAGCTCGAGGACCTGCATGCGCGCGTGATCCTGAACCTGCAGCTTGGACTGAGCGTTTTTCTGAACAGTGATCTGCGCAGCGCCGAACGCCTGCTCGGTGTCCTGCGCGAACTCTGATCCGTCTCGGGC
>NZ_CAXTGZ010000324.1:0-6791 GCF_964243625.1 uncultured Caballeronia sp. | reverse complement strand
ACGGATTAGTCAGGTCGGCAAGCAACATGCCGATCAGCCTGTTGCGCCCGCGTTTCAGCCCGCGCGCCATCTGGTTCGGCCGATAATCGAGCTTGGCAATCGCCTCCTCGATGCGCTCGCGCAAGTCCGTCGACAGCACGCCCGTCTCGCCATTCAGATACCGCGAGATGCTGGTTTTACCGGTGCCGGCTTCGCGGGCGACATCCGTGATGGTCGCGCGGCGTTCGGTCAGGAAGTTGTCTTTTGGCATGGTCTCGTGCAGTAAAAATAAAGCGCGCCAGAGCGCGCTTTATCTACCAAGGCGGATTGAAGGCAACGCCGCTCAGCGCTTCAGTGCTTCCGGATTCACCATGTTGTTGGTCAACGTGCCGTCGAGCGCACCGATCAGGTTCTCGGCGGCGTTCTTGTTCATCGCGTGCCGGGTTTCGTGTGTGGCCGAACCAATGTGCGGCAGTGCGACCACGTTCTTCAGCTTGAGCAACGGCGAGTCCGCGGCAAGCGGTTCTTTCACGAACACATCGAGACCCGCGGCGAGGATCGTCCCGTTTTGCAGCGCTTCGATCAGGGCGTCTTCATCGACGGTCGGTCCCCTCGATGCATTGATCAGGATCGCGCTCGGCTTCATCTTCTTCAGTTGCGCCGCGCCGATCAGATTGCGCGTCTCGGCGGTCAGCGGCACTTGCAGCAGCACGAAATCCGAGGTCGCGAGCAACTCGTCCAGCTCGACTTTCTTCGCGCCGTAATCGCGTTCCGCTTGCTCATTCCGGCTGCGATTCGTGTACTGCACGGTCATCCGGAAGCCCAGCGACGCACGCCTTGCAACGGCGCCGCCAATCCGTCCCAGGCCGATGATTCCCAGCGTCTTGCCTTGCACATCGACACCGAATTGTTCCTCGCCAATGCTCTTGGTCCATTTGCCCTCTTTCACCCAGTCGGCCAGTTCCACGACACGGCGCGCGCTCGCCAGAATCAACGCGAAGACGGTATCCGCGGTCGATTCGGTCAGCACGTCGGGCGTATTCGTCAGCACGATGCCGCGGCGATTCAGGTCGGCGATATCGAAAGCATCGAAACCAACGGACACCGTTGCGAGCGCCTTGAGCTTCGTTGCGCCTTCCAGCATTGCGGGCGTGATCTGCGTGCTGGCGCCAATGGCGCCGTCGGCATCTTTCAATGCGGCGACAAATGCGTCGTGCTGCTTCGGATCGACGGTGGTAACGTCCGCATGTTCCTGCAAGTAGGCCAGCACGTCCGCGGGCAGCGGCTTGTACGCGACGATTTTCTTTTTCATCGAACGGGTCCTGAAAGTCAGATTTAGTGCGCTGCGAATTTGGCGGCAGGCGCAACGGGTTGCGGTTTTACAGCCAGGGTCAGTATGACGGCAGCGACGAGCGCCGCACTCATGAACACGTACGATGCCGCAGGCGACCCCGTCGCGCCGTTCAGATACCCGACGACGTAGGAACCCACGAACGAGCCGAGCGCGCCCATGCTGTTGATCAGCGCCATGGCGCCGCCTGCGACGTTCTTCGGCAAGAGTTCCGGCACGATCGCAAAGAACGGGCCATAAGGCGCGTACATGGCGGCGCCGGCAATCACGAGCAACGCATACGACGCCCAGAAATTCGTCGATCCCAGCAAGTACGACCCCGCGAAAGCAAATGCGCCGATCAGCAGGAACGGCCATACAAAAAGCTTGCGGCGCTCCAGTTTGTCCGATGCCCACGACGCCGCGATCATCGCAATCGTCGCCGCGAGATAAGGCACGGCGGACAGCCAGCCGGTCTCGACCATGCCGAACGAGGACGCGTTCTTGAGAATCGACGGCAGCCACAGCACGAAGCCATACACGCCGATGCTCCAGCAGAAATACTGCGCCGAGAGTTTCATCACGGCCGGCGACTTGAACGCCTCGCCATAGTTCTTGACCGGTTTGATGGCGGCTTGTTCCGCGCGCAGGGTTTCGTCGAGATCGCGCTTTTCCTGATCCGAAAGCCACTTCACCTGCGCCGGTTTGTCTTGCACGATAAACCACCAGATCACTGCCCAGATGATTGCCGGCGCGCCTTCCACGATGAACATATGGCGCCAGCCAAAGGAGTTGATCAGATAACCCGAGACCACGGACATCCACAGCACCGTCACCGGATTGCCGAGAATCAGGAACGTGTTGGCGCGCGAGCGTTCGGACTTCGTGAACCAGTTCGAGATGAAGATCAGCATGGCCGGCATCACGGCTGCTTCCACGATGCCGAGCACGAAGCGCAGCGCCATCAGCGACGGAATGTTCGTGACAACACCGGTCAGCGCCGCGCATCCGCCCCACAGGACCAGGCTCACGAACACGAGCTTCTTGACGCTGCGCCGTTCGGCGTAGATCGCGCCGGGAATCTGGAAGAAGAAATAGCCGAGGAAAAACAGCGCGCCGATCAGCGATGCCAGCCCCTTGCTGATCCCGAGGTCATGGTTGATCCCAGCCGCCGATGCAAAACCGAAGTTTGCCCGGTCGAGGTAGGCAAGGCTGTAGGTGATGAATACGATCGGCATGATCGTCCACCAGCGGCGCACCGCGAGCGTGGGTTTGTTCGTCGTGCTGTCGCTGGCTTGTTGCATGACTGTCTCCGTCCGTGGGCGTGCGCGCGTTATGAGGCGACCGTGGTGGTGGCGGGTGCTTGTTCCAGCTTGTCGAGTTCCGCGCGGGTCGGCAGGCCTTCGCTGTCGCCGATCACCTGGATTGCCAGCGCGCCGATGCGGTTGCCGCGCGTCAGCGCGTGACGCACATCGCGTCCTTCCAGCAAGGCGCTTACCACGCCGACGGCGAAACCATCACCGGCGCCTACGGTGTCCACGACCTTCTCAACCGGAATCGCCGGCACGGTGCCCTGGTCGTTGTCCGCGGTGCGGAAATACGCGCCATGCGCGCCGAGCTTCACCACGACGCCCTTCGCGCCCTGATCCAGATAGAACCGGGCGATGTCCTCCGGCGTCGTGTAGCCCGTCAGGATCTTGCCTTCGCTCACGCCGGGCAACACCCAGTCCGCGTGCGCGGCGAGCGCGTTGAGCGCCTCGGCCATTGCTTCTTGCGACGGCCAGAGCGTGGGGCGCAGGTTCGGATCGAAGGAAATGGTCTTGCCGGCCTTGCGCATTTCGGCCGCCATGTGGAACGCGAGTTCGCGCGATGTGCCCGAGATCGCAGGCGCCACGCCCGTCAGATGCAAATGGCGCGCGCCGAGCACGTAGTCGGCGACGTAGTCATCGAGCGACAAATGGCTCGCCGCCGAACCCTTGCGGAAATACTCGATGGCCGGATCGCTGCCGTCATCGTTCCTGGACTTGAGCTGGAACGCCGTCGGATAGCGCTCGTCGATAGTCACGCGGCTCGAGTCGATGCCCTCCTGCGCGAGTACATCGAGCACGTACCGGCCGAATGAATCGCGGCCGACGCGGCTCATCCAGCCGACCCTGAAGCCGAGCCGCGACAAGCCGATCGCCACGTTCAGATCGGCGCCGGCAACGCGTTTTGCAAAGTGGCCGACCTTCGCGAGATCGCCGGTTTCCGTCGCGACGAACAGCGTCATTGCTTCGCCGTAAGTCACGACATCGAGTGCTGGATTCATGTTCGGTTTTTCTTGGGTCATGTTCATTGATCAGTCGATGCTATTTGTTTGACGTAGCGCGCGGCGTCATCGGCAAGATGCGCAGGGTCGAACGGAAATTCGATACCGCGTGGGACGTCGCGCGGGAGGTGTTTCAGTAGCGTGGCGAAGGACGTGTCGCCGATTGCGGGCGCGGTTGCGAAACGTCGCGCGCCTTCGCCCTGGACCGCCTTGCAATGCACATAGGTGACGTAGCCGGACAGGCGGCGCGCCGCGTCCATCGGATCCTGATCGGCCCAGCGCCAGTTGCCGGTATCGAAGGTCATCGACAGCGCATGCGTGCGGGGTTTCAACGCTTCGAACAAGGCCGCGAATGCGTCGATCGTGCCGCCTGCTTTCAATTGTCCGTTCTCGACCACGACCTTGGCTTTCGAGTCAGCGATCCCTGCAATCAGCCGATCGAGCGTGTCTGCAGCGGTCGCCGTGCCCGTGGTTGCCGACCCGCCCAACTGGAACTTGACGATGCGCGCGCCGAGCGCGTCGGCTTCGGCAAGCGTTTGGGTCATGGCGGTTTCATCGAGCGCGCCATGGTCGTCGAAGAGCGTTGCCGGCGTGGAATACACAGGCCAGATCCCGGCTGCGCGGATTGTGTCGCCGAGTTCGCGGAGGGAGTCGGGCTGGGATTGCGTGTCATCGGCAAACAGCTCCCGACGCACTTCGAACCCCGCCGCACCCGCTCGCGCCGCGACTTCGGCCCACATTGCGTGACCATCGCGGCGGATCGATTCGACGCCAAAGGCGCTCGCAACGATCACAACGTGGACGTTTCCGGCAATGGCAGTATTTTTGGTCAGATTCACGGAATGACTGGACTCCACGGTCAGATTTGCCTGAAACGGCGCTTTGGAACCGGTTCCAAAGACGATATTAAAAAAAACGCGTGAGCGTCCGTGCATTTCCGAGATGATCCGCCAGCGACCGACGGGTTGCCATCATGGAAATCCCTTACCGCATCCGACTACCGGTGATTTTCCCCGTCGCCTTCCATACATAACGCACGAAAACTCGCCGCTACCCGCGATGGCGCCGCCGCATGCGGCATCAGAATCGAAAACCGGCGCGTGAGTGGTTCAGGCGCGATCCGCAAGCGTTGCAAGGCGTCGTCCTCGTGCCGCATCGACATCGCCGATACAAAACCGATCCCCATTCCCGCCCGCACCGCTTCCTTCACACCCTCCACCCCCGCGATTTCCAGCGCGACACGCATCTGCACGCCAGCCCGCGCGCAAGCACGCTCGACCAGTTGGCGCACGCCAGACCCCGCTTCTCTCAAGACCAGCGGCCCGGCACAGAGCGCTTCAAGTGTGGCCTCGCCATTCCCCGCAGTCAGAGGATGGCCACTCGGCGCAATCGCGACAATCTCGTCCTCGCGCCACTGCGCAACTTCGGTTCCGGGCGGCAGATCGGCGCCAACCGGCCCTTCGATCATCGCGATATCGAGCGAACCGAGCGCCGCGACGATCTCGGTCGTGTTGCCGTCGATGGTGTGGATCGTCACGTCCGGATGCTGCCGATGAAACGCCGCTATCAGATAAGGCAGGAGATAACTGGCGGGCGTGGTGCTCGCCCCGATTCGCAGGGTGCCGCTTTCGAGGCCACGCAGCGCATTTCGGTATGCGTGCGCCTGAGCGAAGGTTTCGCGAATCCGATTGGCATACACAACGAGCGCTTCGCCAGCACCAGTCAGCTTTACGCCACGGCCGTCACGCTGGTACAGCGGCTCGCCGAATTCGTCCTGCAACTGCCGCAATTGCCCCGACACCGCCGGCTGCGACAAATGCAGGGCGATCGCTGCCCGGCTGATATTCCCGTGTTCGGCAACAAATGCGAGGGTTATAAGCTGGTCAGGGGTCATTTGAAGAAAAATATCGGCTGGACTGATACTTTACATCCTAAATGACGATTTTTCATATCGATATATCGAGAATAGGATTGGCAAATCAAACCAAGGTGAAAAAACCATGTCCTCCGTCACTACGCCCCTCTCACCGAATGCCGCCCTCGCCGGCCAGACTCGTGGCCAACTGAACGGTATTTTGTTCGTCGCACTCTTCGCCGCAGCGGTGACGCAATTGTCGGCGTTGCCGGTCATTGCAAATCTGGGCTTGAGTCCGCTGATCGTCGGGATCGTCGCGGGCGCGATCTACGGCAACGTACTGCGCGACGGCATGCCGGAGAGCTGGGCATCAGGCGTGAATTTCTCCGCCCGTAAATTGCTGCGCATCGCCGTGGGCTTCTTCGGGCTGCGCGTCAGCCTGCAGGAAATCGCGCAAGTCGGCTTGCCGGGGTTGACGGTATCGGTGCTGGTCGTGGTGAGTACGCTTGCAATCGGCACGTGGGCCGGCATGAAGCTGATGAAACTCGACCGCGATACCGCCCTGCTGACCGCCGCGGGAAGCGCGATATGCGGCGCGGCGGCCGTTCTTGCGTTCGAATCGACGCTGCAATCCGAGCCGCACAAGAGCGCGATGGCCGTTGGCAGCGTGGTGCTGTTCGGAACGCTCTCAATGTTCCTCTATCCGCTCGCCGTGCATCTCGGCTGGCTGCATCTGGATACGCTGGGAGTCGGCTTGTTCTTCGGCGGCACGATTCACGAAGTGGCGCAGGTCGTGGGCGCCGCGAGCAACATAAGCCCGGAAGCAACGCATATTGCGACCATCGTGAAGATGACGCGCGTGATGTTGCTCGTGCCGGTGCTGCTCGTGATCGGCATGTGGGTGAACCGCTCGCGCAATGCTGCGAATGGCGCCGATGGCACGAAGCGCAAGCTCGCCATTCCCTGGTTCGCGCTTGGGTTCCTTGCGCTGGTTATCGTGAATTCGCTGCACGTTTTACCTGCTGCCGCCACGCACTCGCTCAACACGCTCGATACGTTCGCGTTGACCATGGCGATGACGGCGCTGGGTATCGAAACGAGGGTCGCGCAGATTCGTCAGGCCGGGCCGCGTGCGCTGGTGACAGGAGCTATTTTGTATGCCTGGCTGATTGGCGGCGGGCTGGCGATTACGGTGGGTGTGGAGCGGTTGCTGGGATAGTTAGCGCCGCAACTGAGGAATTTTCGATTAGAGACCGAGAATTGATCGCTTTTGTTAAGATATTTCGAATCCGGTTAAAAATCTTCGAGTCTTATGGCAT
>NZ_CAXTGZ010000323.1:0-6802 GCF_964243625.1 uncultured Caballeronia sp. | reverse complement strand
GCAACTCGATACCGCCACGGCCAGGATGCAGATCAGCGCGATCCTCGTGCGTCGGGCGAGCGTGCGGCCCGCACGAACCGGATGTGTTGTCGATGTCGTTTTCATTACGCCCCGAAGTTCAAAGCTGGATGGTCCGGGTCGCGGCCTAAGTGTTTCCACCGATGAAAAGGCCGTTTCGCCACCTTCGTGCTACTTGGATGAAACGTTTTTGGCCCGTTTGCCGTCCGGTACCTTGTCCTGATGAAACCCCCGAAACTTTCGATACTGCAACGCAGCAAAAAGGGCCACATTTGCGCTGCTGCAACCGGTTGCCGGCGTGCCGGGGCCCATCGAATAAGGCCTTTTAATGTGCTGAGGATAGGCGAGGCGAAACAATCGCGCCAGTCATGGCGATGAACGTTGGCGGATGCTCACTGCATTGGGCTGCCCAATCGTATATGGATGGCGGGATTGCGCGACCACGTGTCTGATCCGGCGTGGCCGGGTGGTCCCAAACTGTAAGGAAAGACGCGTAACTAATCTGTATCAAATCGCACGACGCACTCAAGTGGAGGTTTGCGACCGGTCTATGTGGGCAGCCCCACACAAGCCCGGATGAAGACCGCTTCAATACAGGTGGTATCGAATTGGTTGGAGTGGGCCGGACTGAACCGCCAGAGGTTCGCTTATTTACGCCACTGCGCAAGCGACTCCAACGCGCTTACGGACCGTCGCACCCTGTTTGTCCGAGGGCGATTGCCTTCTGGCACTGTTTGTCAGGCGAGTTACATAATTTCATAGGATTAATGGAATTCGTTACTCGCATGAAACGCGATTATGTGGAATTTTTCGTGTATGGGAATGTATGTGCGCCACCGCACTTTTAAAGTTTGTGTTGCTAATCGGAAGACGGGATTAAATGCGCCGCTTAACGCTTGTAATTTAATTTGAAGTGGTTATCTCAGTGCGTTCCGCTACGGTTTAAACGTCAGCCACTTACGGTGTAATTCGTTGACCGGCTTTTTCGATGTATCACGGACGATACGTTTACACCGTCCAGTGCTTGAATCGCCTTCTTCGACAAGCCGCGGACACGCCGGAAAGCCCCGCGGCGCGTGGCTTCAGAAACCGCGCTGAGCGTTGATTTGTATGACGTTGGCAGGTTTTGACTGCCCTGTCCGATATGCGCTATCTGGTCCAACTGGCATTCGTCTTGCAATGTCCTATTCGAAATCAATTCGCCCCCAGCCCATTTCGTTATGTTTGAAACGAACGGCCGTATTGGAAAAGGGGTGAATGATGGCCAGCGCACGCATTGAAAGGATTTGAATGGCGACGCCGGAATTTTTCCGCCAACATCTCGCTACTTTCAGTCACGACAACCTAATAAAACTTGAGGGTGTCTATGATGCACCGCAATGAGAACGCACTATCCAATCATGTTGGATTCAACAAGTTCGCAGGGGAATGCCATGCCTTACGCCAGTCTTGAACCCGCCGTAATGGGCTGGCTGCAACCGGCTCCCAGAAGCACGCAAGCCGAGATCCGCCGCATCGCGATCCTGTTGTACGACGGATTCTCGCTGCTCGGCGCCGGCATCGTCGCTGAGGTCTTCCATGTCGCAAACGAGCTGGCGGTCCTGAAAGCCCGGAACGACTGGAACTACGACGTACGTTTCCTTTCCGTTGAAGGCGGCAACGTGGCGTGTTCGTCGTCGGTGCGCGTCTGGACCGACGGGCTCGACGCGCGTCATTACGGCGGCTTCGACGCGTTGTTCGTGGCCGGCGGCAAGGGCGCGGACAACGCAGCGGGCGATGAACGCATCGTTGAATGGCTGCGTCGCGTTCATTCGAAGACGACCGTGGTCAAGTCGATTGCAGAAGGGCGCAAGGTGCTCGACGCAGCCGGCATTGGTCACGCGGCGGAATCGCAAATCCGCATCGGACATTCGATGATGAACGCAGTTCGCGAAGAGCAGGCAAGCGAAGCCGGTGATCGATATGAATCCATGAAGGGCGCGCTGCTGATGATCAAGCGCGATCTGGGTGTGGACGTGGCGCGCGGCGTTGCCGAACGTTTGATGCCGGGCTCGGCTTCAAAGCTGGTGCCGTTACTCGGCGACAGCGGCACGGCTTCTGCCGGCGACAAGATTCGCGCGGCTGCCCGCTGGCTGCAGGACAACTGCGAACGGCCGATCTCGGTGGTCGACGCCGCGCAAGTGGCGGCCATGAGCGAGCGCAATTTCCTGCGCCGTTTCAAGATCGAGATGGGCATCACGCCGTCGGACTATCTGCTGCAGGCGCGCCTTGCCGTGACGTGTACGTTGCTGACCGACTCCGAACTGCCGGTCGACAAGATCGCGCGTCGCAGCGGCATGGGCAACGGCGATCGGCTCGCCAAGATCTTCCGCAAGCGCCTTCTCATTTCACCTACCGAATACCGGATGCAAAGCCGCCGCGACGCGGGCGTCTGATCAGACACAGGCCATAGACGTGCAGGACGGCTCGAACCGGGCCGCGCCGAATCATCGGTGCAGCGAGCGCAATCATAATGCGCAGCTTCACCCGGGGAAGACGTTCAAGAAGATAGGATTACTAAAATGAACACGAAGGTGAGGCAGGGAGAAGGAGACGTAGTCACGGGCGCCGAAGGATTGCCAGCTGACTGCCGGCGTCTCGTTCAGGTGGTCCTGGCAGGCGGCTCAGGCACGCGCTTGTGGCCCGTATCGCGCGAAAACTTTCCAAAGCAACTCATTGGCGTTGTAGGCGCCGAGTCCTTGCTACAAGCAACCGTATTGCGCATGAAGGGTTTTCCCGCTGCATGGGATGTTGCTGCGGAGCCTGTGATCGTATGCGGCGAAGAACATCGCTTTGCCACGGCTGAACAGGTTCGCGACAGCGGCGCGAGCGCGCGGATCGTGGTTGAACCTGCGCGCCGCGATACGGCGCCCGCACTCACGCTCGCAGCGCTCACCGCTTGCGCTGACGGCCAGGACGCGATCCTCGTTGCCATGCCTGCCGATCACGCGATTGCAGACGTGCCGGCACTGCATGCCGCCATCGATACCGCCGCGCGTCACGCGCAAGCCGGCGAGATCGCCACGCTCGGCATTCCGCCAACACGACCGGACACCGGCTTCGGCTACATCCGTCTGGGCGACGCGCTGGAAGACGGCGCGCATCGCATCGACCGTTTTGTCGAGAAGCCGGCAGCCGAACTCGCCGCGCAATACGTCGCATCCGGTAATTTCTGGTGGAACAGCGGCATCTTTGTTGTACGTGTATCGGTATGGCTTGCCGCTCTCGAAAAGCTCCAGCCGGAGATGTACGCGGCATGTGTCTTGTCGCACGAACAAGCGATTAACACTGACGAATACTTGCGTCCATGTGCTGCATCGTTCCAGAAATCGCCAGCTGACTCCATCGATTACGCGGTGATGGAGCATCTCGGCAAGCCCGATTCGCCGTTCATGGGTGTGGTCGTGCCGCTTCAGGCCGGCTGGTCCGATCTCGGTTCATGGGATGCGGTCTGGGATGCGATGGACAAGGACGATGAAGGCAACGCGTCAAGCGGCCGGGTGTTGTTCGAAGGATCGACCGCAAGTTATGCGCGTTCGGAAGGTGGCAGGCTGGTCGCGTGTGTCGGGACGAACAACCTGATCGTGGTCGAGACCGATGACGCTGTTCTTGTGGCTGACCGCTCACGCGTTCAGGACATCAAGGGCCTCGTGTCGCGGATCAAGCGCGAGAAGGCGCCCGAAGCCGATACACACAGAAAGGTTCGCCGTCCCTGGGGTTTTTACGATTCCATCGACCATGGCGAGCGCTTCCAGGTTAAACGCATCGTGGTGAATCCGGGTGCGCGCCTGTCGCTGCAAATGCATCACCACCGCGCGGAGCATTGGATCGTTGTGAGTGGCACGGCCCTCGTGACGCGCGGAGAAGAAGAGTTTCTGCTGAGCGAAAACGAATCGACCTACATCCCGCTCGGTGTGCGTCATCGCCTGGAAAACCCGGGTCGCGTGCCGCTCGAAATCATTGAAGTGCAGTCAGGGACCTACCTCGGCGAAGACGACATCGTCAGATTTGACGACAAGTACGGCCGGTGCAGTTAATTAACCGTCAAGCGAAAGATTTGAGCGGTTCGGGGAGAATAAAAATGCGCGGAATGACCAACCTGCTGGCGAGAATGTTCGACGTCGCGATGATCGTGGCGGGTGCGCTCGTGGCTTCGCAGATCCGTTTCGACGATGTATCGCAACGCAGCTTTTATCTGGCGTTCGTGGCTTTCGCGGCGGCGTTTTCGCTTGCCGTGTTTCCCGCGCTGGGCGTGTACGAATCATGGCGCGGCCGCTCGAAAAGCGCGCTTGCCGGACAGGTCGCGCTGAGCTGGCTCATCGTGCAGGCTTGCGCGATGGTGCTGATGTTCTCGCTTCACCGCATCGACTTCGTGTCGCGTCTCTGGTTCGTGTACTGGACCGGGCTGGCGGGTGCCGGAATGATCGCGGGCCGCATGGTGACCCATACGGTGCTCGGCCGGGTTCGCAACGCGGGGCTGAATCTGAAGCAGGTGGCGGTTGCAGGCTGCGGCGATCATTGCGACGAGATCGTCCGCAAGATCGACCTGGCGCCGGCCGCTGGTTTTCGTGCGACGGCGGCCTACAACGTACAGACTGGCGCCAAGCTGAATACCCGCGTGCCGGTGTTCGAAGATCATGAAGCGTTCGCTAATTATGTCCGCACGCAGAACGTGGGCGAAGTATGGCTTGCGCTGCCGCTGACGGAAGAACGCACGATCCTCAAGCTCGTCGACGAATTCCGCAACGACCTTATCAATATCCGTTTCATGCCGGACGTCCGCACGCTTTCGCTGTTCGAAGGCAGCGTGACGAACCTGCTCGGCGTGCCGACCATCAATCTGGCTGCTTCGCCGTTGCCACCGAACGCGATGATGCAAAAAGAGATCTTCGATCGCGTGTTCGCAGCAGCAGCACTGATTGCCGTAGCGCCGGTGATGATCGCGTGCGCGGTCGCCGTCAAGATCAGTTCGCGTGGCCCGGTGTTCTTCAAGCAGCGCAGAAAAGGCGCCGATGGCCGTGTCTTCAGCATCTACAAGTTCCGCTCCATGCGCATGCACGTGGAGAAAGAAGGGGAGTTGCGGCAGGCCACGCGCAACGATCCGCGCATCACCCGTGTTGGCGCGTTCCTGCGCCGCACGAGCCTCGACGAGTTGCCGCAATTCTTCAACGTGCTGCGCGGCGACATGTCGGTGGTGGGACCGCGTCCGCATGCACTCGAGCATGACGATCTTTATCAGAAAGTCGTCTCGGGTTACATCCATCGGTACCGGATCAAGCCAGGCATCACCGGCTGGGCCCAGGTCAACGGATTTCGCGGCGAGACTGATCGCATCGAAAAAATGGAGGGACGGGTTGCACACGATTTGTACTACTTGGGTAACTGGTCGTTCGGACTTGATATGAAAATTATCTTTGCGACGATCTTCAAAGGTTTGCGCCACACCAACGCTTATTGAAGCAGGGGACGACAACATGAACAGCCAACAAATATCCGGTGCCACGGCGCCGAACAAAAACAGCCATGCCGTGCCTGGAACGCGTGTGGCCCTTTCCCTCGCGATCGCTGCGATGCTTTCCGCATGTTCGCTGGCTCCGGGCCAGCACATGATCGAACCGGCTGCATTGCCTGTCACGAGCGCCGACAACGGCGACGTGACGAGCGACATCCAGATTCCGATCAAGCAGATCGACCTGACGCTGATCCGTCAGATCCGCGCGGATCAGAAGAACATGGACAAGACGACCAGCCAGCTCGGTCTCTTCGCGAAGGCAACCGGCTACAAGCTGGGACCGGGCGACGTACTGCAGATCACGGTATGGGATCACCCTGAACTCGCTGCCGCAGTTGGTCAGCCGGCGCAGAACACCAAGACGTCGGATGCGGCGCCTGGCTTCGTGGTGGACGGCGAAGGCAACGTGCAGTTTCCGTATGTGAACCGTTCAATCCACGCATCGGGCAAGACTGCCGAGCAGATTCAGCGCGAGATCTATGGCGAGCTGAGCAAGGTATTCGTGAAGCCGCAAGTCACGGTTCGCGTGGCTTCGTTCCGGTCGTCGCAGGTTTATGTGGATGGTGATGTGCGTGCACCTGGTGCGCAGACCGTCAACGACATTCCGATGACGCTGACCGAAGCAGTGAACCGTGCCGGTGGTTTTGCACCGACCGCCGACCAGAGCCGCGTGACGATCACGCGCAACGGCACGGCCTACCCGGTGAACGTTGCGCAGATGATGAAGAACGGCAAGAACCCCGCCGACATCATGCTGCAACCGGGCGACATGCTGCATGTGGATGCACGCGAAGACAACACGGTCTACGTGATGGGCGAAGTGAACAAGCCGTCACCTGTACCGCCGCTGCGCGACGGCACGCTCACGCTTGCCGAAGCACTTGCGCAAGCGGGTCAGTTGAACCAGGAAACGTCGAATCCGAAGCAGCTTTTCGTGCTGCGCTCGACAGCGGGGGACACGCCGGTGATTTATCGCCTGGATGCGCGCTCACCGGTTTCCATGCTGCTCGCGAACCAGTTCCCGCTGGAGTCGAAAGACATTGTCTACGTCGATAACAGCGGCCTGGTCCGTGCGAACCGTGTGCTGAACCTGTTCCTCCCGGCAATCAACGCGGGCCTGACTGCCGCGATCGTTACCAAGTAGTTACTGAAGCTGTGTTCGGCGCCGTCCTTTTCAAAGGCGCCGGCGCGTTTCGTTTGATCGTCTGATCGTTTGAGTGAGCGACAAAAAAT
>NZ_CAXTGZ010000322.1:0-6804 GCF_964243625.1 uncultured Caballeronia sp. | reverse complement strand
GATTTCGTCCCCGCCATGAAAGAGTTTGGCCTGGCTGATTAAGCGCCTGCTCTAAATTCCCGCGTTTCCCCGCCGATAACCTGTATTCGAACCGACGACTCGCGTTTCATTCCCTCGAGCGCGCGTCGTGACGGTTATCGGAACCATGAAATCACTCTTTTCGCGCCGTCTGCTGGTCAACATCGCGGTCGTCCTCGTGGCGATGGGCGCGAACGCGTTCGTCGCGTACGAGCAGATCGGGCTGCAAGGCGATGCCGATGTCCGCACCCGCCGCTCGCTCAGCCTGATGCGCGACCTCGATGTGTATCGAAGCGCGCTTGGCGACAGTCTTCCCGAAATCGGCCGGTATGAAGCGACCGGCGTGCTCAAACCCGCCGATGTCCGGGCGGATATCGAATCGCATATCGACGCGCTGGAAAGCGGCCTGCGCGCGCAGTTCGCATTCGA
Source organism: uncultured Caballeronia sp. (assembly GCF_964243625.1). Classification (NCBI taxonomy): domain Bacteria; kingdom Pseudomonadati; phylum Pseudomonadota; class Betaproteobacteria; order Burkholderiales; family Burkholderiaceae; genus Caballeronia; species uncultured Caballeronia sp. The sequence goes on along the minus strand of NZ_CAXTGZ010000322.1, from coordinate 6,357 downwards.
GCCCGGCATGCAAAACGCCTTCGACGGCCTCGCGGAAAGCGCGCGCATCGCCAAGCGCGACGCGCATTCGGCGTTCGAACGCGCTGCCGCCGACGCACCCGGCGCCGAACGCGACTGGGCGCGCGCCGCGTTCGTGCGCCTGAGCGAAGACCAGGAAGCGCTCGATGTCGAGCTGACGCAACTGCGCGCGAAGGAAGCCGATTCGCTCGCCGCGACCTTGAACGATTCCGCACGTGCGTCGAGCCGCGCGGTGTTCCTGCTGATCGTGTCGATGCTCGCGGGCGCCGCCGCGCTCATGTACACCTTCGCGAGCCACGAGCGTTCGTCGCGCGACAAGCTGCGCATCGCGCGGGCCATGCAGCGCAGCAACGAGCGTTTCCGCGATCTCTTCGACGCGCATCCGGTGCCCATGTGGATCGTCGAGGCCGACACGTACCGTTTCGTCGCGGTCAATCCGGCGGCGCTCTCGCATTACGGCTACAACGAACTCGAATTCCTCACGATGACCGTGCGCGATCTGCACGCCGGCGACGACTTCCAGAACTTCGCCGCGCTGCTGGCGCGCAGCGCCGGCGATCATCCGGGAAGCCAGCATTCGGCGGGCGTGTGGCGTCACAAGCGCCATGATGGCGTCGAGGTCAGCGCCGACATCTCATCGCATGCGCTGACGTATTCGGGGCAGCCAGGCATCTTCATGCTGGCCAACGACGTCACCGACCGGATCAACGCGGAGACCGAAGCGCGGCGCTCGAAGCAGATGCTGGAATCGCTTATCGACAACATCCCGCAGCGCATTTTCTGGAAGGATCTCGATTCGCGCTATCTTGGCTGCAACTCCGCGTTTGCCCGCGATGCCGGGCTCGCCAGCAAGGAACAGGTCGTCGGCATGACCGATTGCGCGTTGCCGTGGGCCGCGTCCGGCAAACTGCTTCGCGCCGAGGACAATCTGGTTATCGCGACCGGGCAGCCGGTCATGAATCAGGAACGGGATTTTTTTGTCGGCGGCGAGTTGCGGACGTCGTTGACGAGCAAGCTGCCGTTACTCGACGGGGCGGGACGGATCATCGGCGTGCTGGGTTCCTACGACGACATTACCGGCCGCAAGCGCTCTGAACTCGCGCTGCGCCTGCAAAGCCGGGCACTCGACGCGTGCGTGAACGCCGTGCTGATCACTTCGACGACTGCCAAGGGCAACGTGATCGAATATGCGAATCCGGCGTTCAAGCGCATCACGGGTTACGACCCGTCGGATATCGTTGGCCGGGATTGCCGTTTCCTGCAGCGCGAGGATCTCGAACAGGAAGGGCTCAACGCGATCCGCGCGGGTCTCGCCGCAAACCGCGAAGTAAGCGCGGTACTGCGCAATTATCGAAAAGATGGCGTGCTGTTCTGGAATCAGCTTCTGGTCGCGCCCGTACCCGATGCAAACGGGCAAACGACGCATCACGTGGGCGTGATCAACGACGTCACCGAAGTCATCCGATACCAGGAACAGCTCGAATACCAGGCCAACTACGACGCTCTTACGCGCCTGCCCAACCGCAATTTGCTGCGCGACCGGCTGCAGGACGCAATCGAGCGCGCGCGTGCCGGCGACACGACGCTCGCGGTGGTTTTCGTCGATCTCGATGGCTTCAAGAACGTCAATGACAGCCTCGGGCACAGCATGGGTGATCGTCTGCTGTCCGTGGTCGCCGAACGGCTTGCGCGGTGCGGCCGTACGGGCGACACCATTGCGCGTCACGGCGGCGACGAGTTCGTCGCGGTGCTGCCCGACATTGCGTGCGAGAGCGCGCTGATCAGATGGATGGAGCGCGTGCGCAGCGCGATTTCAGACCCGGTATGGCTCGACGGAACGGAACTGTACGTGGGCTGCAGCATGGGCGCTAGCCTCTTCCCGCAAGACGGCGCGGACGCCGAGACCGTGCTCAAGAAAGCGGATCTGGCGATGTATCGCGCGAAGGACATGGGGCGCAACACCTACCAGTTCTATCAGCCTGAAATGAACGCGAACGTGGGCGCGCGAATGAACGTCGAACTGCGTTTGCGGCGTGCGTTGCGCGATGGCGAATTCCTGCTGCACTACCAGCCTCAAGTCGATCTCAAGACCGGCGATGTCGTCGGCATGGAGGCCCTTGTCCGCTGGATGGACCCGGAGTTCGGGCTGGTATCGCCGAATTCGTTCATTCCCATCGCGGAAGAATGCGGGCTTATCGGGCCATTGGCCGAGTGGGTATTGCGCGAAGCGTGCCGGCAAAACAAGGCGTGGCAGGAGGAAGGCTTGCCGTTCGTGCGGATGTCGGTGAATTTGTCGGCGCGGCAGTTCCAGCAGCGCGACATCCGGGAACTGGTGACGTCGGTGTTGACCGAGACGGGGCTCGAGCCAAAGTTCCTGGAGCTGGAGCTGACCGAAAGCGCAATCATGCACAACGCTGATGAAGCGGTGACCACTTTGTCCGATCTGGCGGCGCTCGGTGTTGGGATCGCCATCGACGACTTCGGCACCGGGTATTCAAGTCTCGCTTATCTCAAGCGTTTCCCGGTGCACCGGCTGAAGATCGACCGCTCGTTCGTTGCGGATATCGGCACGCCGAGTGGCAACGAGACCATCACGTCGGCGATCATCGCGCTCGCGCATTCGCTCGAATTGCAGGTGATCGCAGAGGGCGTGGAAACGTCGGCGCAGCTCGACTTCCTGATTGCCCGCGACTGCGACGAAATGCAGGGCTTTTTCTTCTCGGCGCCGCTGCCGGCCGAGGATATCCCCGGGCTCTTGCTCAACAGCCACAAGTGGACCGCCGCGCGCAACGGAACGCCCGGCAGCGTGGGTCAGTCGAGGGCCGGCAAGGCGCGCGGACGCCGGTCGCTGTCGGTCGCCACATAAGTCAGCGTCGCTTCGGTCACCTTGACGACGTCTTGCGCGAGGCTCATGCGCTGCGCGTAGACCTCGACGGAAACAGTCACCGAGGTATTCCCCGTCTTCACGATATCCGTATAAAAGCTCAGCAGGTCGCCCACGAAGACGGGCTGCTTGAATACGAATGAATTGACGGAGATGGTCGCCACGCGCCCGTTCGCGCGCCGGCTCGCCGGGATCGATCCTGCTATGTCCACCTGCGCCATGATCCAGCCGCCGAAGACATCGCCGTGGACGTTGGCATCGGACGGTTGCGGCACTACGCGCAGTGCGACCGGCTTGTTCGGGAGTTGCAAAGAATCGGTCACGAGCTTGAGTTCCATGAGAAAGGTGGCGCTTTCGCGTTCCGGCTGTGAAGCGCGCCGTTGCGCCTTCTGCGACAATGCAGGATTAAACGATGTTGCCCCGCGCATGAGCGATCTTGGCTCGTTTAGCGGACTTTTAGCAGCGAGTGCTACGCCCGCTTTACCAGCCGGCCGCGCGGGGTAATCATCGAATTGTACGGGAAAGCCCGCATTCTGAGACGGGCGCCCGCCCCCGATACATCCTGTGTCCAGCGTCGTTTCAGTATGCGGCGCGGACCTCTGCAGACCTCGAATCCATGCGCCGCAATTCGCCTTCCGAACCTGTTCCCCTTGCCAAAGGTCCGCGCAACGACTGGCAGACCATTCGCTCGCTGCTGCCGTACCTGACCACGTACAAATGGCGCGTGGCGTTTGCACTCACGTGCCTGATCGGCGCGAAGGTGGCGAACCTGGGCGTGCCGATCGTGATGAAGAAGGTCATCGACAGCCTCAGTTCCATCCAGCATCTGACCGCGCTCGGACGCGCGCAGGATTCGGCTGCGATCATCCTGATCAGCGGCGTGGGATTGCTCGTGGTGGCATATGCAATTGTGCGTCTGTCGACGTCGCTTTTCACCGAATTGCGCGAGATCCTGTTTGCGAAGGTCACCGAAAGCGCCGTGCGGCAGCTTGCGCTGAAGGTATTCCGGCACCTGCATTCGTTGTCGCTGCGGTTTCATCTCGAACGGCAGACCGGCGGCATGTCGCGCGATATTGAACGCGGCACGCGCGGCATTCAGCAACTCGTTTCTTATTCGCTTTACAGCATCCTGCCGACGCTCGTTGAAGTCGGCCTCGTGCTCGGCTTTTTTGTGACGAAGTACGAAGCGTATTACGCCGTCGTCACGCTGATTGCGCTCGCCACGTACGTGGTCTTCACGATCAAGCTCACCGAATGGCGCACGCATTTTCGCCGCACCATGAACGAGCTCGATTCAAGGGCGAATTCACGCGCTATTGATTCGTTGTTGAACTACGAAACCGTGAAGTACTTCGGCAACGAGGAATGGGAAGCGCAGCGTTACGACGAAAATCTGCTTCGATACCGCGCGGCGGCGATCCGCTCGCAACGGTCCTTGTCGGTGCTCAACTTCGGACAGCAGTTCATTATCGGCACGGGACTCGTGTTCATCTTGTGGCGCGCAACGCAAGGCGTGATTGCAGGACGCCTCACGCTCGGCGATCTCGTGCTGATCAACACGTTCATGCTGCAGCTTTATATTCCGCTGAATTTCCTCGGCGTGGTGTATCGCGAACTCAAGCAGAGTCTCACGGACATGGACCGCATGTTCACGCTGCTTGGCGCCGGGCGGGAAGTGCCCGACGCGCCCGACGCGCTGCCGCTTGCCGTCAACGGTGCGCAAGTGCGCTTCGAAAACGTGAGCTTTTCCTACGAGAGTTCGCGGAAGATCCTGCATGACGTGGACTTCACCATTCCCGCAGGGACCACGACTGCGGTGGTCGGCCACAGCGGTTCGGGCAAGTCGACGCTTGGCCGATTGCTCTTTCGTTTCTATGATCTGGAGCGCGAGCAAGGCGGACGGATTCTGCTCGATGGCCAGGACATTCGCGACGTCACGCAGGATTCACTGCGCGCGGCGATTGGGATCGTGCCGCAGGATACGGTGCTGTTTAACGATTCGATCTACTACAACATTGCGTATGGCCGGCCATCGGCTTCGCGCGATGAAGTGATCGCGGCGGCGCGCGCAGCGCATATTCATGATTTCATCGAAAGCTTGCCGGCCGGGTACGAAACGCCGGTCGGTGAGCGCGGGCTGAAATTGTCGGGTGGCGAGAAGCAGCGCGTGGCGATTGCGCGGGCGCTGTTGAAGAACCCGCCGCTCCTCATCTTCGACGAAGCCACGTCCGCACTCGATTCGAAATCCGAACGCGCAATCCAGCATGAACTCGACCTGATCGCACGGGAACGTACGACGCTGATCATCGCGCACCGGTTGTCGACGGTCGTGCATGCGCAGCAGATCATCGTGATGGATCACGGACGCATTGTGGAGCGCGGGACGCACGCGGAGCTGGTGCGCGCCGGAGGCCTGTTTGCGCAGATGTGGGCGTTGCAGCAGCAGAAGGCGGCGGAGCCGGCGGACTCCATAGAAGCGGTGCGGGCATGAAAAAAGCGTCGATGCCGGCGAAAGGCATCGACGCTTCTTGGTCTGGGCTGCTTGACGTTATTCCGTGGCGTGCACCAGCGTGCCGGAACCGCCCGGCCCAACGCCGACCATTTCCGGCGATGCCCACGTAAGCCACTGCGTACGCAGCGCCAGCAGGAAGCCGAACGCGAACACGGCCAGCACGCCGAACGTCGCGAAGCCCATTTGATAGCTTCCGGTACTTTCCCTTGCCATCCCCATGATCACGGGCAGATAGAACCCGCCAATCCCGCCCGCAGCGCCAACAATTCCGGATAACAATCCCGTTTTGCCTTTCCACCTTTGCGGCACGAGCTGGAACGTCGAGCCATTGCCAAGCCCGAAGCACAGATAAAGGCAAACCAGCAACGCTATACCGCCCGCCACCGGCGGCATCCAGATAGCAAAAGCGAAATCAGCCGCCGCGATCACAGCAAGCAAGACGAGCAGCGCACGCACGCCCGTGACGCGATCGGCAAGATACCCGCCAAACGGCCGCACAATAGCGCCGAGCGCTGCGAGCATCGCCATGAAGAGGCCGGCTTCGATCTTCGGCATTTGATAAAGATTGGTCAGCAGCAACGTCACATACGAAGACATGCCGACAAACCCGCCGAACGTGATGCTGTAGATCAGCATGACGACCCACGTATCGCGCTCGCCAAGCACCGCGCGATAATGTTTCGGCAACACGGCAATGGCGAGCAACGCGCCCAGCCCCGGCAACAACAGGACGCCCGTGCGTCCCCCGCCGAACACACCGCCATACACCGCCAGCACCAGGGCGATCAAACCGGCTAACGTGATGCCGAAACTGACCATCGCGCGCGATGTGCTACCGCTTTTCACCCCGCTATCCGATGCCCACGCAAACAACGCAATTGCCGTGATGGCGAGCAGGGGCAATGCGGCGGCGGTCGCCATCTTCCAGCCGAAGGCATCGGCG
>NZ_CAXTGZ010000321.1:0-6814 GCF_964243625.1 uncultured Caballeronia sp. | reverse complement strand
CGCACGGTCTGGATCACCGGGCATTTGCCGGCGGTTCGCAATGCGAGCGACAGCGGCTTCCTGCGTTCCGCCGCGCGCGGCCGGCCGCACTATGTGGACCTGAAGATCCGGTCAATTCAAAAGCTCAGCACCGCGTCGCAAACGCTCTTTGGTCCACGCCGCCGTTGAACTGGCCGCGCGGGACAGGTTTATTTTCAACAATCAGCGAGCCGACTGCGCTCTTTCGATCTGCCTGACTTCGGCCTGCGTGGGAAATTTATCCGGCGCAAGGCGCGTTGTCGCGGGAAAACAAAAGCGGTGATCGCTGAAATCGAAAGCCGCTTTCTCGAACTTGCTTAGAAACACCATGCCCAGCTTGGACGAGTCGCCAGGCATGGCCTCGTCGAATGCCAGCCCCTCGGCCGCGATGTTCGCCAGCGATCCCGGCTTCAGCTTCAGCAGCGAATGACTGGCCTGCGATCCGCCATTGCCCGGGGGAGAGTAGTTCACCTCAGCCGCAACGGCTCCGCCTTGCCGCAGACGTATGGCGTCTGCCTGCGACAGGACACCGCTCAGGCGCCCGAGCACAAGCGTGTCCAGGTCGAACCAGACCGGCTGACCACCGAGCACGATCTGTATGCCGGGCGCGCCGCTAAGCTGCGTCTCCATTGGCACGCACGTCAACTTTTCGCGCTTTTTGGCGAAGAATACTGAATCGAAGAGATACCCACGGACATCGCCCGCCTGGCGATCCCAGATCCAGTTCAGCGTTGCGATAGCCGGCGCGCCCAGCATTCCGTCAACCTGAACGCCGAGTAGCTTGGCAGTAGGTCCGTAATCCAGCGCGGCAATGATCTTGTCGGATGGAATTTTCCAGTCCTCGCGGCTCATGGACACGCCGTCGTAGTAACCAATCTGACCGGTGAAACCTGTCCGGTCAAGAAACCATTCGCCGTTCTTTTCAAACGCAGCCCGGTCCCTGCTTGTCAGCGGCGTCAGGTCGCGTGCGGCGATGCCGGCGTCGACGGTGGTCGCGTTGTTTCCCGTCGCGAAGACCAACTGGTATGTCGACGCGCCCGCCACGACCTTGACGAGCATCGGCAGCTTTGGCTCTTTTTGAATCGGAAAGATGACGACGGCATCGTCCTGCGGCGAACAGGCGCTCAGGAAAACGCCTGCCGCAATGACCACGGCCAGACGAAACTGGAGGGTGATGGATTTCGTATGCGAATGTGAATCGATCATGGCACTCGTCACGGTTGGGCCGGTAGATGCAGCAACGGCGATCAAAGCAAAACGACGTGACCAGGCTGAATGGGAGCTCACGTCGTGCAATGCAGATCAAGGCGTGGGCAAGGCGTCAGGCGCCGTTTGCGCCAGCGCGGAAAAGCAGAATCGATGCCGATCGAAGTCGAGAGCAATCTTCTCGAACTTGTAAAGAAAGCCGAGGCCGAGTCGAGCCGAGGCCACCCCGGTCTGCTGGAACACAAGCCCGTCCATGCTGAGGCTCGCCAGTGACACGGACTTCGTCTTGACCACAACGACCGGCTTCCCCTTTGCGTCGCGATCAGCGCCGGGTTTGTCGATTGTCATTTCGCCGGCCAACGCGCTCAAGTAACGCAGTGTCGCGATATCGCCGACCGAGAGTCCTCCGCTGGTATTGCCTATATATCCTGTGTCGATTGTCATGACGGCCGGATGGCCATCAATCTCTATCGATATGGCGGGCGTCCCTTCGGGAAGCGTGAGCATTGGCACGCATGTCATGCCTGTGCTCTCAGCGCGGAACATTTTCGAACTGAAGCGATAGCCTTCCAGCCTGCGGTCGCGGCGATTCAGTACCCAGTTGAGCGTGGAGAGGGTCGCGGCGCCCACTGCGCCGTCCACACGCGCACCCAGATCCATCGACCATTGTGTGAGCAACGGTAAGTCGATAGCCGGCGCGATGCCGCGGGAAGCCACGGCCCACTGCCCGTAACGGAGCGCAGGCGACTCGTAATAGCGAATTGTGGCAGACCCCTCAAGCAAGGAAACGGACTTGCCAAGCGGCTCTCCGAACCGGGTCCAGGCTGACAACGCTGCGTCGCTCATGGGACGCAGATCGCGTGTTGCGGTGCGCGAATCGATGACGGTGTACGACGCACCCGTGTCGAAAACCATCCGATACGTCCGTGCACCCGCTTCAACCGACATGAAGATGGGCGTCTGACTGTCCTGAATGGGCACGATCGCGACGGGCTCGTCCGTCTTGCCACAGGCGGTGAGCAGCATGGCGGCCAGCGTTCCGGTCATTAGCCACCGCAGCGTTGCGTTCTTGCGGCAGAAACGTGCGGCGAAGGGTACTGTCAAAGTCGATCCTTTGGCCCTGGATGATCTGCATTGCCCAATAAAGGCAAGATGCGCGAAACCTCGCGGATAACGGCGCGTTCATCGCAGACCGTGCCAGGATGCAGAGCAATAACCCTATCCCCGGAAACTCCTTTTCCGAATCGGACGTTTCTTAGTATTGCAACCCGACAACCTCGCGATCAGGGGCGCCGAGCGGCTCTTTCGGCTTTTTCCGATATAATCCTCCCCATGCAACATGTTTCATCGCGCCGATTTGCTGACTCGATTGCGGGCGCGCGAACCCTGACCCGGTTCACTATAAATGCGGCTAAAGAGGTTGTCAGCCGCGCTGCTTGTCTTGATCCGCGCATCGCCGACGCCGTTTAGCCGCCCTTGTTTTCTCTAGGCGGATGAATGGAATCAATCGGTATCGTCACTCCCCGGACACTGCATTTCACCGAGCCGCTGCGCATGCAGAACGGCAGTCTGCTCGGCGATTACGATCTCGTCGTCGAAACCTACGGCACGCTCAACGCCGCACGCTCCAACGCCGTGCTGGTCTGTCACGCGCTCAACGCATCGCATCACGTGGCCGGTGTTTATGCCGATGACCCCAAGAACGTCGGCTGGTGGGACAACATGGTCGGTCCCGGCAAGCCACTCGACACGAACAGGTTCTTTGTCATTGGCGTGAATAACCTGGGTTCGTGCTTCGGCTCGACCGGGCCGATGAGCATCAACGCCACCACCGGCAAGCCCTATGGCGCGAGCTTTCCCGTGGTCACCGTCGAAGACTGGGTCCACGCTCAGGCACGCGTAGCGGACCTGTACGGCATCGAAACATTCGCGGCCGTCATGGGCGGAAGTCTCGGCGGCATGCAGGCGCTCGCGTGGAGCATGATGTATCCGGCGCGCGTGGCGCATTGCATCGTGGTGGCATCGACACCGAAGCTGTCCGCGCAGAACATCGCGTTCAATGAAGTCGCGCGCTCGGCGATCCTTTCCGATCCCGACTTCCACGGCGGCGATTACTACGCGCACAACGTGAAGCCGCGTCGGGGCTTGCGTGTAGCGCGCATGATCGGGCACATCACGTATCTGTCGGACGACGACATGGCTGCGAAATTCGGCCGCGCGTTGCGCCGGGCTGAAGGCGCGCTGGACGCGTACAACTTCAATTTCGATGTCGAATTCGAAGTCGAGTCCTACCTCCGGTATCAAGGCGACAAATTCGCCGAATACTTCGATGCCAACACCTACCTGCTCATCACACGGGCGCTCGACTATTTCGATCCCGCCAAGGCCTTCGATGGCGACCTGACCAAATCGCTCGCGCACACGACGGCCAAATACCTGATTGCGAGTTTCTCGACCGACTGGCGGTTCGCGCCGGCGCGTTCGCGGGAACTCGTGAAAGCGCTGCTCGACCATAAACGCACGGTGAGCTACGCCGAAATCGATGCACCGCATGGCCACGACGCCTTCCTGCTCGACGACGCCCGCTATCACAACCTGATGCGCGCCTATTACGAACGCATTGCCGCCGAGGTGGGTGCATGAACCAAATCACGCTGGATTCACTTTCCCTGCGCTCGGACTTTCGGGCCATTGCGCGTTGGGTCGAGCCGAACTCGTCGGTGCTGGATCTGGGATGCGGCGACGGGTCGCTGCTCTCGCTCCTAAGCGAAGAACTCGATGTCACCGGCTACGGCATCGAAATCAATGACGCCGGCGTCCTTGCCTGCGCGCAAAAAGGCGTCAACGTCATCCAGCAGAATCTGGAAGACGGGCTGCGCCTTTTCGAGGACGGGAGCTTCGACTTCGCGATCCTTTCGCAGACCCTTCAAACCATCCACCAGACCGCCGCCATCCTGCGCGAAACCGTGCGCGTCGGGCGTGAATGCATTGTGTCGTTCCCGAACTTCGGCTACTGGCGGCACAGGCTGACCGTGCTGCAGGGGCGCATGCCGGTATCGAAGACCCTGCCTTATCAATGGCACAACACGCCGAACGTGCGTGTGCTGACCATCCAGGACTTCGAGGCGCTGGCGCCGGAAGTGGGTATCGAGATCCTCGATCGCGCCGTGCTGCATGGCGGCCAGTCGATCCGCTGGGGCGCGAACTGGCGTGGTAGCCTTGCGGTCTATCGCGTGAAGCGTAGCTGAACTGATCGCCCGTTCACCGCTTGGCGCATCGCCCACTGCATCACACTGATTTCATATGTCCAACTCGCCAAACGAGGCGCCCGCACTAACCGCTCACGAAGATCGCCCCGGCTGGCGTGCGTTTCTCAACAAACGCATGCTGATTTGCGTGTTTCTTGGCTTCACGTCGGGGTTGCCGCTTTTCACGCTCATCTACCTGGTCCAGGCGTGGTTGCGGACCGAAGGCGTGAATCTGAAGGAGATCGGCCTCTTTGCGCTGATCCAGTTCCCGTACACGTGGAAGTTCATCTGGGCGCCGTTGATGGACCGCTACGTGCCGCGGCTGCCCGGATGGCATCCGGGCCGGCGGCGCGGCTGGATGATCGTCACGCAACTGCTGGTCGGCGTGGCGATCGGAGCGCTCGGGTTCATCTCGCCGAAACAGGAAATCTGGACCGTCGCCGCGCTGACCGCGCTTGTCGCGTTTTTCGGGGCGAGCCAGGACATTGCCATTGATGCGTATCGCCGGGAACTTCTCGCCGATACCGAACAGGGCCTCGGCAACGCGGTCTTCGTGAACGCCTACAAGATCGCCGCGCTGATCCCGGGCTCGCTCGGACTGATCCTGGCGGACCATCTGCCGTGGTCCACGGTGTTCATGGTCACGGCGGCGTTCATGTTGCCGGGCGTCGTGCTGACGCTCGTGGTGAAAGAACCGGAAATACACGGCACGCCGCCCAAGAATCTGCGCGATGCGATCGTCGATCCGTTCAAGGAATTCATCGGGCGTGACGGCTGGCGCACGGCGCTGCTGATCCTCGGCTTCATCTTCCTGTACAAGCTCGGCGACTCGATGGCGACCACCCTGTCCACGTCGTTCTTCCTCGATATCGGCTTCAACAAGACGCAAATTGGTGTGATCGCCAAGACCGTGGCTTTCTGGGCGAGCATCGCGGGTGGAATCGTGGGCGGGATGTGGCTGGTGAAGATCGGTATCGGGCGCGGGTTGTGGATCTTCGGCGTGCTGCAGATCGTGTCCACGCTCGGCTTTGCGTGGCTGGCCAAGATCGGGCCGTCGCCTGTCGCGCTGGCCACGCTTTACGGCTTCGAGACTTTCGCGACCGGCCTGACCACGGCGGCGTTCGTTGCGTATATCGCGAGCACGACCGATCCGCGCTATACGGCCACGCAGTTTGCGCTCTTCACGAGCCTGGCTTCGGTGCCGCGCACGCTGGCGTCGGCATCGAGCGGCTTTATCGTGGCGCAGACGGGCTGGTTCGAGTACTTCATGGTCTGCGTGGCGTTGTCGATTCCCGGCATGTTACTGTTGCCGAAAATCGCGCCCTGGAGACTTGTCCGATGAAGGTGCACGCGTTAATCCGCGTCACGGCCTGCGCCATGACGCTTCAGGCCGGCGCGTCTTTCGCAGCGTCCGATGCAGTCTCGCAGCAGCCATACTCGGCGGCGAGCGGCCAGATTCGCTTTGGCAATGCGGCGTTGTTCCGCAACCTGATTCCATCGGCGACACTCGAACAGCAATCTGCCGATGAATATCAACAAATTCTCCATGAAGCCCAGCGCACGAAACATCTTCTCGGCGATGACAACCCGCTCGTCAAACGCGCCCGCGACATTGCGAATCGCGAGATCCCGTTTGCGCTGAAATGGAATGACCGCTCGAAGAACTGGAAATGGCAGATCAACGTGGTGCGATCGAACGAGATTCGCATGTATTGCCTGCCGGGCGGCAAGATCGTGATCTATAGCGGTTTGATCGAGCGGTTGCGGCTCAACGACAACGAGCTCGGCATGATGATCGGCCATGAAATTGCGCACGCGTTGCGTGAACACGCACGGGACCGGCTCGGGCGTCAGCAGGCCGCGCAATTGACCACGGGCACGATTCCGCCGCTGTTCGGTTTCGCCGATATCATTTCGGCGCCCTTAGGCATCGGCGAGCAATTGCTGGCCATGCGATACACGCCGGCGGATGAGACCGAGGCCGATGTGATCGGCAGCGAGATTGCATCCCGGGCGGGATACGATCCGCGCGCCGCCGTGACCTTGTGGAAAAAGATTGATTCGGCGACGAGGCGCACGCCGAACGGATTTATCTGGATGCATCCGTTTGGCGCCGATCGCGTGCACGACCTGATGAAGCGCCTGCCCGACATGATGCCGCTCTACGCCAAGGCGCTTGGCCTGACAGTCGACCAATTGCCGAACTATGCCGGGATGGGGCGCTTCAAGAAACCCAGATCGTAAAGGCGCCCCCTCCTCAAACCTTCCAGTCGTAATCGATAATCAGCGGCGCATGATCGCTGAACTTGATCTCGCGAAAGACCGAAGTCGCCGCCGCTGTA
>NZ_CAXTGZ010000320.1:0-6823 GCF_964243625.1 uncultured Caballeronia sp. | reverse complement strand
TTCCGGCTCCAATAACGCATCGTCCTCAAGCACGACCGCGCCATGTCCGGAGTCGGCGATCAATTGCCAGACTGCCCTATGACTTATAAAACACGCCACCTCAGTACGGCTAAGTGAACGGCCATGGCGCATGCGTGCAGAGTCGTCGTCGTAGAGCATGCCAAGTTTCGCATCGGAGATTTCACGCGCATCGAATGCATTTTGAAAAGTAAAAGGAACGTTCTTGTCGCCTAAAACCTTCGCGATGGACTCGCGGCGGCCCGAGCGCTCTAAAGAAATAACGTGGACTTTAAGCATGATGCATCTTCACCAGTTCGCAATCTGCTTGAAATGCGCACGCATCGGAGCCGATCGTACGATGATAATTAGATAGGCACAAAGGATTGCTATTTCGGCGATCAGGAAAGACGCAGCTGCACCATTCGCCCCGAACCGGGGTACAAGCACTAGCGCCAGCGCTATGCTCAGGCAACCCGCGGCGAGCATAACTATTGAGCGCTTCCGACTGTCGGCGAAAGGAACGAGCACTTGCAGCCCTAAGAAGTAGGCAAGGTTTCCAAATACAGTGGCTGCACAAAGCAATTGAAGTACCGTTGTGGATTCGTGAAATGCGCGTCCCAATATCAGGCTCGTAATGTGTCCGGACAAGAATGAAAGGACGAGCACGCCGCCAATGGTTGTTATGGCGGTTGCAATCAAACCGAGCACCGTTAGCTTCGCGGCTGAGCGCGGAGCATCGACCATTAGTGCGGATACACGCGGATAAAGGATCGTATTGATCTGTGCAGGCACCATATTGCCGACCGTCTTCAACTTGTCGGCTGCGGCGTACAACCCCACCTGATAGGGCCCGGCTAGCGATGCAAGGATGACCGTGTTAGTCGCACCGAAAAGCGTCACTGACGCTGACGAAATAAACATCTCAGAGCTGCTGGCAATGCGTAGCCGAATAGCGCGCCAAGAAAGGGTGGGGCCTCGCAGCACGCCAAGGTGATGAGCAACAACTATCGAAAAAATCGCAGTCAACAACGGTGCAGCTGCCTGAATTCCGGCGGCAACGGCGATATCGTCGGGTTTATGAACCAGAAGAAAAGTTAGCGGCAACGTAATGAAGCGGCCCGCCAAAGAAACAGTTGCGAACAGTGAAAACCGTTCAAGACCTTGCAGCAGCCAGTTCAAGGTAAAAACATTCCCGACCACGACCAACCAAGACAACAAAATCGCGGCGCGTGCCGATGCGGCCTGTGCATCGAAGTGCATCACGAGTAGAACGGCAACAAAAGAGACTACGCACAGGCACGCCTTTGCACCGATCGTCGACCATATGAGTTTGTTGAGCTCTAGCGGACTTCCCTTCACAGCAACCACCGCCTGCGGACCACTCAGGTTGAATCCCCATTCCGTCAACACGGTCCCATACACCGCTATCGCCGTCACGTAACCCAACACTCCAAATCCACTCGGCCCAAGCACCCGAGTGAGATATGGAAAGGTGGCGAGTGGCACAAGATAGTTACCTATCTGCCATACGAGCATCGCGGCAAAGTTCCGTCCAAGACCCTTGACGGCTCTTGGCGTACTCTTTGCCGGACCTGTGAGCTGCCGCTGACTACTCATGAATGCTACGCCCCGCCGCACATCGCGAAACGTGATTCGCAGAAAGTTGATCTCTACCCACGAGACAACAACCCCCGCGTATCGATCACGACCTTCGCCTGCAGCCTTACCGGATCAACGCGCTTGAACTGAACGTGGTCAACCAGGATCACGATCACATCCGCATCGTTGAGCGCCTCGTTCAGCTCACAAAACCGCACCTTGCCCTCAAGCGATGCCGGAAGCTTCCTGATATTCGGCTCCACGACCATCACTTGCCCATCGAACCGCTCGCCCAGTTCACGCGCAATATCGAGCGCCGGGCTTTCCCGCAGATCATCGATATTCGCCTTGAACGCCAACCCAAGACATGCGATCACAGGTTCCTTGAACCGCTTGGCCGCGCGCTCCACACGATCAAGCACGTAACGCGGCTTGTCGTCGTTGACTATGCGGGCCATGCGGATCAGACGGGCAACTTCCGGCGCCGAATCGACAATGAACCACGGGTCCACGGCAATGCAATGGCCGCCAACGCCGGGTCCCGGTTGCAGAATGTTCACGCGCGGATGGCGGTTCGCAAGCCGGACCAGTTCCCACACATTGATATCGAGTTCGTCGCAGATAACGGACAACTCATTGGCAAAGGCAATGTTCACATCGCGGAAGGAATTTTCCGTGAGCTTGCACATCTCGGCGGTGCGGGCGTCGGTGAGAATGCACTCGCCTTGCACGAATGTCTGATATAGCTCGCGTGCGACTTCACTGCAGCGCGGCGTCGCGCCGCCAATCACGCGATCGTTCTCAACGAGCTCGCGAATCACATGTCCTGGCAGCACGCGCTCAGGACAATGCGCAATACGAATGTCGGAACTTTCCCCGGCCTGATGAGGGAATGTCAGGTCGGGCCGAAGCTCGGCCATCCACGCAGCCATCTTCTCAGTCGCGCCGACCGGAGACGTTGATTCCAGCACAACCAGGTTGCCCCGTTGCAGCACGGGTGCAATTGCGCGGCTGGCCGCTTCAATGTAGCTGAGGTCCGGCTTGAATCCTTCCAGAAACGGAGTGGGGACGGCGATCAAAAATGCATCGGCCGGCTCGGGCGTTACGGTCGCGCGCAGATATCCCTGCGTGACTGCCGCATGAACGAGCATGTCGAGTTCCGGTTCGACAATATGGATGGCGCCTTTGTTGATGGTGTCGACAGCATGCTGGTTGACGTCGACACCAATCACCTTCTTGCGTCGCGCGGCAAAAGCCGCTGCGGTAGGCAAGCCGATATAGCCGAGCCCAATGACCGAAATAACGTTGAATTCCATGACCTGTATTGCCTCTTTTGCTTATGTTGACGGTTCTAATTGGCTTGCAATTGCATCGACGGGAACCGGACGGTGCATGACCCACCCTGGCTGGAGCGCATTCACAATGCGTTCGCATGCGCGCCCGTCGCCGTACGGATTGCCTCCGCGGAGCATCGCGTTGTATGCACTTGGGTCGTCCAGCAGCCGGATCACGCCATCCACCATGGCCCTGACTTCCGTACCAACGAGCTTCACCACGCCGGCGTCGACGGCTTCTTGCCGTTCGGTCGTATCGCGCATCACCAGTACCGGCTTGCCAAGGGATGGCGCTTCTTCCTGAACGCCGCCTGAATCGGTGAGGATCACGTGAGCCCGGTCCATGAGCAGGACAAACGGGAGGTAATCAAGCGGCTTGATTAAATGGACGTTTGCGATACCCGTGAGCAGACGTGTCACGGGCTCCTGCACCGCCGGATTCAGATGCACGGGATAAACAACATCGATATCCGGACGCGCGGTCGCGATTTCAGCGAGCGCCGCACAAATGCGCTCGAACCCGGAACCAAAACTTTCCCGCCGATGCCCGGTGACGAGCAACATGCGCCGGTCCGGCGCGAGGCGCGGCAGATGCAGCTCTGCGGCAGCGCGAATGGTGGCGTCGGTTGCAAGGAGCTGGCGGACATGCAGGAGCGCGTCAATCACGGTGTTACCCGTCACGATGATCCGCTCGTCCGGAACGTTCTCCGCGAGCAGGTTCTGACGTGCGCGCTCGGTCGGCGCGAAATGCATGGACGCAAGCGTCCCGGTCATTTTCCGGTTCCCTTCTTCGGGCCAAGGCGAAAGCAGGTTGCCGGTTCGCAGTCCCGCCTCGACGTGTCCGACTGGAATGCGCTGATAAAACGCAGCAAGGCTGGCGGCCATTGTGGTCGTTGTATCTCCGTGCACAAGCACGATATCCGGGCGGCAATCCTTGATGACATCGCGCATGCCGAGCGTGATGGACGTGGTGATGTCGTACAGATCCTGATTGGGCTTCATGACGTTCAAGTCGAAGTGCGCCCGGATCTGGAATAGCTCGAGTACCTGATCGAGCATCTGTCGATGCTGACCTGTTACGCACACGAAGCAATCAATCCCTTCTGCGTCTTTCAGGCGCGCAACGAGCGGCGCCATCTTGATGGCTTCGGGGCGGGTGCCAAACGTAAGCAGTACTCTTTTATTCATATAGGTCCTGAAACATCGGCCGTTCTGTGGAAACGCAAACGGACCAGATCGTTAAGTATTTAATCCTTCACGCTCGCGTACGATGAGTACGTTCCATGAGCAGCAGACCGCTGCGGTGCGTCGGTCAGCACGATTCCGCTGACGCTCACACCGGCGCCCCGAAGCAGTCTCATCGACTCGCGAAGCTCGGTCGCGGAATGTTGGCCGTGACGCAACACGAGCAAGGTCGTGCCGGCGTGCATGCCGATTACCGACGAATCCGTCGCCGCCAGTACAGGCGGTGTATCGACGATCACAACGTCATACAGCGGAGCCAGTCGCTCGATAACCCGCCCGAGCCGGTCACTCATCAATATCTCCGACGGGCTGGCCGAAATCGCTCCGCGAGTGAGCAAATCGAGGTTCGGAAGCACTTGCCGGCGAATCGCGTTTTCGATCGGGACCGCACCGCTCATCACGTCGTGCAGGCCCGGATCGCGACGTTTTCCGAAGTAGAAGTGAACGTCGCCGCGACGCAGGTCGGCGTCGATCAGCAGCACGCGTTTGCCGGCCGCTGCGAGTACCGCTGCGAGATTGACGGACAAGAACGACTTGCCGATGTCCGAGCGCGGCCCAGCAATCATCACCACATTGTTGGGCGCGTCACCCATGTGAAATAGCAGCGCAGTGCGCAGGCTCCGAATCCCCTCCACCGCCAAATCGTCCGGGGCGGACATTGCCAGGACATGCGGACCTCGGTCGCCGCGTCGTATGAACCGCTGTAAGACTAACTGACGAGCACTGCGCAAGATAACCGCGTAGACGGGCGTACCTGCCACCTCTTCGACCTCGAGCGTGTCCTCCAGACCGCGATTGAGCACGCGTCGGAGGAGCGCGACTCCTACGCCCAGAAGCAAGCCCAGTACGCCGGCCGCGCCGACGACAATGAGCTTCTTCGGCTTGACTGGCTGTTCTGCGACAACCGCGTAGTCGACCACGCGAACATTGCCCTGTTGCCCCGCCTTCAGCACACGAAGCTGCTGCTCGCTGGTCATCAGGTTCATGTAAAGCCCGGTGTTGACATCGACATCGCGCAACAGGCGTCCGGCGGCCTGTTGCGTATTCGGCACCGTGGCGACCCTGGCGTTGAGTTGACTCTGTTCCCGTTGCAGGTCAGCGAGCTGGGCATCGATTGATGCAACCGACGGATGGTTCGCCGTGAAGCGCTGCATCAGGTCGGCGCGCTGCTGCTGTAGCGCGATGATCTTCGACTTGCCGTCTACAATGGATTGAAGCAGAAGGCGGCTCTCCGCCTCGAGGTCGACAGTACCGTTTTTGTTGCGAAACGAGTTGTAGCGTTGTTCGGCGCTGTCGAGTCCGGACTTCAAATCCGGCAATTGATCGCCGAGGAATCCGAGCATCTGCTGCGCCTGGCCGGACTTGAGGCCCACGTTGCGTTGAACATATCCACGAACGATCGTGTTCACGGTGGCGGCAGTCCGCACACTGTCGGTTCCGTCCAGCCGGACCGCCACGATTCCCGACTGCTTGACCTTCTCGCTGATATCCAGCTTCTTTTGCAGTTCCTCGGTAACAAGCTGGGTCGATGCCCGGGCGAGCTTGAATGCGGTGCCGGGTCGCGCAACAAGGGCATTGACTGTCAGGCTGACTGCGCCCTTCGACGTCGTGCCTGTCGACAGTTGTCCAAGATGTCCTTTGATGACGGCGTTGCCGTCGGGATCCCTGAGTTCGAAGCTACCGTTGGACCCGGCAATCAGCGTGAATTTTTTATCGTAGAGTGAGGGAGGGACGTCGAACTGGGTGACGTCCAGCTTCTCGCCGCCCCACGCGTAACCGCCCAGACCCCAGACAGGGTCGGCGAGCTGATCGGGGTCCGCAGCACGCGCGATCCACCCGCCGACAAGCGGAAAATATCGGGGCTTTGCGGTGATGTCGAGATGAAGACGACGGACGGTGTCATCGACCAGTTCGCGCGACCGGATCAATTCGATCTCGGCGTCCGCGGTCGCCTTCCCGCCGAACAGTTCGGCCAGATCGCCAAGCTTGTCATTGACGACGCCGGAGTTGTCGTCGACCTGAACCATGGCGTCTGCACGAAACACAGGCGTGGAAAGGACCGCGTACGCAATGCCTAACGCGAGCGTGCCTGCAGCAATAACCGAAATGAGAAGCTTGCTCTCCCAGAGAACGGCAGCGATCTCGGACAGATCTATTTCGTCATCTGCGGTTGAGGGGGCGGTTGGGTTGGTAGTGTTGAAACTCATAACTCAGTGAGATAGCCGCGCGATGGGTTCGAGCCAGCGCGAAACGCCTTGCTCGATTTGTGACATCGCCAACTCAAAAATAAAGGGGCTGCGCATGTAGGGGTCGACAATGTCGACTGCGTCGTATTCACCGAGCCGAAACACTTTCCCCTTCGCATGCGGATAATTCATTTCGATCAATCCGCGCTGGGCGCGTGTCATTGTCAGAACGAGTTGTGCATCGCGCACATGCGCCGACGTTATAAGCCTCGCAACATGGGTGCGGATATCCAGTCCGCGCTCGTCCGCGAGTTGCACCGCGACCGGGTTCGCGCTCTCCCCGACATGCGCGTGCGTGCCGGCGGATTGCACGTCAAGGTGCGGCAACTCGCGTGCGAGCAGTGCTGCGGCGATGGGGCTGCGACAAATATTTCCTTCGCAGACCATGAGAACGTCGAA
>NZ_CAXTGZ010000319.1:0-6829 GCF_964243625.1 uncultured Caballeronia sp. | reverse complement strand
ACTTGGCAGAAGGATCGTGCCGAGCGCCGCGCCGAGAAGCGCGGTCGGAAATTCCATCAGACGATCGGAGTAGTTGATCCACGACACCGCGCCCGGCCCGAGCCGCGACGCAATATTCGTGTTGATGATCAGGCTCAGTTGCGCGACGGACACGCCGAAGGTCATCGGCACCATCTTGATCAGCACGCGCTTCACGCCCGGATGCCGCAGCGCCTTCACAACATTCCAGCCGATGCGCGGAATCATGTCGATCTTCTTGAGCCCGGGCAATTGCACGAGAAACTGCAAAATCCCGCCGGCGATCACCGCATACGCCAGCGCGTAGATAGGCACTTTCAGATGCGGCGCGAGGAAAATCGCCGCCGCAATGAAGGACACGTTGAGCAGCACGGGCGCGAACGCAGGCAGCGAGAACTTCCGGTACGTATTCAGCACCCCGGACGCCAGCGATGTCAGCGAGATGAAGATGATGTACGGGAACATGATCTGGGTCATGGTCACCGCGTAGCCGAACGCGCGGCCATCGTGCTCCAGGCCCGAGGCGACGGCAAACACGACCCAGGACGCGCCCGCCACGCCCGCCAGCGACAGCACCGCGAGCGCCCAGGCGAGCACCGTCGACATGGCGTCGACGAGCGCCTTGGTTGCATCGTGGCCCTCGGTGTTCTTGAACTCGGCGAGGATCGGCACGAAGGCCTGCGAGAACGCCCCTTCCGCGGACAGGCGCCGCAGCAGGTTCGGGATGCGGAAGGCGACGTAGAACGCGTCGGTGAATTGACTGGCGCCAAAGGCTCGCGCGATCAGCGTTTCGCGGATCAGGCCGGTTACACGCGAAAGCAACGTGAAACCGCTGACCGTCAGGAGGGCTCGGATTAGATTCATGGGGCGCTCATTATACGGGCGGCACCATGAACACAACGCGTCGCAACAATTCCCGAATCGTTAGAATTTGCAACGGCGGTGGTATCTTGTACAGCCTGTCCGCTGGCAGATGTCGCCTGTCCAAGGCTGGGGCGTGCCTTCTGCAGAACGTGCCGTGCTTGCCAGTCCCATGATTTCGTTGCTATAATCGCCGGTTTCGAAGCTCCTGAATCCGCTTTCGGCATGGGTAAGCAGTTACCAGGCACTGCGGTTTCGCGTCTTCTTTCGACGTTTTTGCGCTTTCGGGCAATCGATCCCGGGAGTTTGATCATAAACAGCGCATCGGATTGACCTCGTTTTATCTTGTGCGGAGCCGGGCCGGCATTGAGCTGGGCTCGCTCCGGAAGCTAAACGGGAAGCGCTGAAACACATAGCTGGAACAGGATAAGGAACCGTCATGGCAAATACCGCACAAGCTCGCAAGCGCGCCCGTCAAAGCGCGAAAGCAAACTCGCACAACTCGGCGCTGCGCTCGAAGTTCCGCACGGCCATCAAGGCAGTTCGCAAGGCAATCGACGCCGGCGACCAGGCCAAGGCTGCGGAAATCTACAAGACGTCGGTCAAGACCATCGACATCATTGCGGACAAGCGCATCGTTCACAAGAACAAGGCTGCTCGCCATAAGAGCCGTCTGTCGGCAGCTATCAAGGGTCTGCAAGCACCTGCTGCTTAAGGATTGCGTTGCGGCCTGCATGCCTCCGGCGTGACAGGCTCATGCTTTTTGCGCTGAGGGACTAGAGCAAGAAAAGCAGCAATGAAAAAACCCGCCTTGGCGGGTTTTTTGTCGTGTACTTGTCAAACGGCCTCAACACGTATTTAACGTTGAAGAAGCCCTCCCCCTGTCAACCTTGCTGCTGCGTTCCGTGATGCGGCGGCAGCTCGCAGGCTTCCGTCACCAGCAGGTCATTGTCCTTTGCAAAGTTCATCACGAAGTCGAAGGCCATGGGTTCGATCTCGCGCAACCGCGAATCGAGGATCACCGTCTTCACGTTTCCAAGCAAGGTGGGGCGTACATAGATGGAATATGTCAGCCGGGCATTCGGCCCGCGTTTTTTTGGACCATAACCCGACATCACGCCGCAAAGCCGCTCCGACCAGTCACTCGGCCGAAAGGTCTTGCCGTTCGACGTGACGCCCTGGATGAAGTATTCGGTTGGGGTTGTTTCGGCCATGTAGGAATACCTGTTTGACGACCAGCGGAAACCGCCGGCAAACGCGCATGCACGATTGGCAAGATGAGCCAGCAGAAACGAAGCCCGGCTCGCTGACCCTTGTTGCAGTTAAGCCCCGCGTGAACTCCGACGTGCAACCCTAACGCCCGGCGCGAATGGTGCCTGAGCGTGCAATAAGCCAGGACAAGCCTATTTTCGACGCAATTTCAGCTTCCTTCGCGGCCTCCTGATGGCAGCAACACGAAAGCATGTCCGCGAACCCGCTGGATACACTCGCTCAAGAATGCGACGAGGTGAGGCCGCTTCGAAGCCCTACTGAAAGCAGTCGACAGGTGTCAGGACTGCCGGAGAAACGAGGCCGATTATACAGCAGAGGGCCTTTTTCCGCACTGCACACAAAGCCGCTGAACCGCGCTGGACGGGCTGCAAGACAGGCAACGATGGACCGCGTCGGCTATTTGGCCACCTCGTCAAACGGCAGAATTTCCTTTATGCTGAAATTCAATACCACCACGACGGCGGCGCCGTCCGGCGCAATTGCCGGCTGAAGCCGCCGTACGCATTTCATGACCGAAAAAAAAATTCGCCACTATCTGCAGTTCAAGGATTTCTCCCTCGACGACTATGACTACGTGCTCGAACGCGCACGCATTCTGAAGCGCAAGTTCAAGAGCTACGAGACCTATCACCCGCTGCACGACCGAACGCTGGCGATGATCTTCGAGAAGAATTCAACGCGTACGCGGCTGTCGTTTGAAGCCGGCATCTTCCAGCTCGGCGGCCATGCCGTGTTCCTCAGCACGCGTGATACGCAACTGGGACGCGGCGAGCCTATCGAAGATGCGGCTCAGGTCGTCTCGCGCATGGTCGACATCATCATGATCCGCACGTTCGGCCAGCACATCATCGAGCGCTTCGCCGAAAACTCGCGCGTGCCGGTGATCAACGGGCTGACGAACGAATATCACCCATGCCAGGTTCTCGCCGACGTCTTCACGTACTACGAATTGCGTGGTCCTATCGCGGGGAAAACGGTGGCCTGGGTTGGCGATGCCAACAACATGCTGTACACGTGGATCGAGGCCGCGCAGATCCTTGGCTTCAAGTTGCGCCTGTCCACTCCGCCCGGCTATTCACTCGATCCGACCTTGGTGGCGCCGGAAAGCGCGCCGTTCTACGAAGAGTTCGCTGATCCGAACGACGCCTGCACCGGCGCCGATCTGGTCACCACGGACGTCTGGACCAGCATGGGTTTCGAAGCCGAGAACGAAGTGCGCAAGAAGGCGTTCGCCGACTGGTGCGTCGATGCAGACATGATGTCGCGCGCGAATCCGGACGCGCTCTTCATGCATTGCCTGCCGGCCCATCGCGGGGAAGAAGTGAGCGCCGAAGTGATCGACGGTCCGCAAAGCGTGGTTTGGGACGAAGCCGAAAACCGTCTGCACGTTCAGAAGGCGTTGATGGAGTATCTGCTGCTCGGCAAACTCAATCATTGAAACGCCGCATCGTCCCGAAAATCCGGAATGACCGCCATTTAGTGTCAAAATAGCGGTTTTCCGCGCGCTGAAAGCCCGGCGCACACCGTTTTCCAGCCATACGAGTTCACCATGAGCGATATCAAAAAAGTCGTGCTCGCCTACTCGGGCGGCCTCGATACCTCCGTCATCCTGAAGTGGTTGCAAGACAACTACGACGCCGAAGTCGTGACGTTCACCGCTGACATCGGTCAGGGCGAAGAACTCGAACCGGCGCGCAAGAAAGCGCTGCAGCTCGGCATCAAGCAGGACAACATTTTCATTGAAGATCTGCGTGAGGAATTCGTCCGCGACTTCGTGTTCCCGATGTTCCGCGCCAACACGGTCTACGAAGGCGAATATCTGCTCGGAACGTCGATTGCACGTCCGCTGATCGCGAAACGTCAGATCGAGATCGCCCGTGCCGTGGGCGCGCAATCCGTTTCGCACGGCGCGACCGGCAAGGGTAACGATCAGGTGCGTTTCGAACTGGGTTATTACTCGCTCGAGCCAAGCATCAAGGTGATCGCGCCGTGGCGTGAATGGGATCTGCTGTCTCGTGAAAAGCTGCTGGCTTACGCGGAAAAGGCAGGTATTCCTATCGAAATGAAGCATAAGCAAGGTGGCGCGCCCTACTCCATGGATGCAAACCTGCTGCATATTTCATTCGAAGGCCGTCACCTGGAAGATCCGAAGGCCGAAGCCGAAGCCGACATGTGGCGCTGGACGGTCGCGCCGGAAGATGCGCCGGACCAGCCGGAGTATCTGGATATCGAATACGAGAAGGGTGATCCGGTTGCGTTGAACGGCAAGCGTTTGTCGCCGGCGGACATGCTCACCGAACTGAACGCGATTGGCGGCAAGCATGGCATCGGCCGGCTGGATCTGGTCGAGAACCGTTATGTCGGCATGAAGTCGCGCGGTTGCTACGAGACGCCGGGCGGCACGATCATGCTCAAGGCGCACCGCGGGATCGAGTCGATCACGCTGGATCGTGAAGTCGCGCATCTGAAAGACGACCTGATGCCGCGTTATGCCGCGCTGATTTACAACGGCTACTGGTGGAGCCCGGAGCGTCGCGCGCTGCAAGTGCTGATCGATCACACGCAGGACAAGGTGAACGGCTGGACGCGCGTGAAGCTTTACAAGGGCAGTGTGACGGTGGTCGCGCGTGATTCGAAGGAAACGCTGTTCGACAAGAACATCGCTACGTTCGATGACGACGGCGGCGCCTACGATCAGGCCGATGCCGGCGGGTTTATCAAGCTGAATGCGCTGCGGATGCGGATTGCGGAAAATGCGCGCCGCAAGCGTGGTGGTTGAGCGGTATCGAAAATGTGAAAAACCCGCTTCGGCGGGTTTTTTAATGGGGCATCAGTGCCGCGTCAAAGGCATACCGGTTCTGCTTCCAGCTCGACGCCGAAACGCGCGTGGATGTCGCGTTTGACCGCATCGGCGAGTTCGAGGATTTGCGCGCCCGATGCCCCGCCGCGATTGACCAGTACCAACGCCTGCCGGTCGTGCACGGCGGCCGCGCCGATTGAACGGCCCTTCCAGCCGCATTGGTCGATAAGCCAGCCCGCTGCCAGCTTGAATTGCCCGTCCGGCTGTTTGTACGAGACGAGTTCCGGCTCGCGCGCCTTGAGCGCATCGAACTCGGCCGCGCTGATCACCGGGTTCTTGAAAAAGCTTCCGGCGTTTCCAAGCACGCGCCAGTCGGGCAGCTTCGCCTGACGCACGGCGACGACTGCATTGAAGATCGCTTGCGGATTGTCCGACGCGCCGCTTTCCAGCACGCGCGCAATGTCTGCGTATTCCGCACGCGGCGTCCACTTTTTCGGCAGACGAAACGTCACCGAAACGATCACAAAACGTCCGCGCCCTTCCCGCTTGAAATAACTGTCGCGATAACCGAACGCGCACGCGTTGCGATCGAATTCGCGCGTTTCGCCCGTCGATAACTCGATAGCCCGCAAGCGTTCGAAGCGCTCGCCCATTTCCAGCCCATATGCGCCGATGTTCTGGATCGGCGCCGCGCCCACCGTGCCGGGAATCAGCGCGAGGTTTTCGAGTCCCGGGAAGCCTTGCGACAAGGTCCATGCAACGAATTCGTGCCAGTTTTCTCCTGCAGCGGCTTCGACATACACCGCTTCGCCGTCTTGATCGATTACATGACGTCCGCGCAATTCCATCAGCAATGCAACGCCATCGAAATCCTTCGTCAGCACCACATTGCTGCCACCGCCAAGAATTAGCCGTGCCTTGTCTTTGAGACGTTCGTTGTGAACAAGCGCCGCGATCTGTGCTTCTTCCGTCAGCCGAAGCGCGAGTCTGGCGCGGACATCGAAACCGAAGGTGTTGTGCGCGAGCAGCGGGTAGTCGGAGAGGAGTTCGTACTCGGGCATTGAGGCAGCACTAAGGGTGTGGTCTTGGGCAAACCGGGACGGCATCGGTAGAATGACGTTGGTTAGTGATTATAGCGAGTGCGTGCAGGCAGTCTGGCGCCTCGCCTCAACGAAGGGGAATACAAATGCCATCGTTTGACGTCGTCAGCGAAGCAAACATGATCGAGGTGAAAAACGCCATCGAACAGTCGAACAAGGAGATTTCCACGCGCTTTGACTTCAAGGGTTCGGATTCGCGCATCGAGCAAAAGGATCGCGACCTGACGCTTTTTGCCGACGATGATTTCAAGCTCGGCCAGGTCAAGGACGTGATGTTGTCGAAGCTGGCAAAGCGCAATGTGGACGTGCGATTCCTGGATTACGGCAAGATCGAGAAGATCGGCGGCGACAAGCTGAAGCAAGTCGTCGAGATCAAGAAAGGCGTGACCGGCGACCTGGCAAAGAAGATCGTCAAGATGGTCAAGGACAGCAAGATCAAGGTCCAGGCCAGCATTCAGGGCGACGCGGTGCGCATCAATGGCACGAAGCGCGACGATCTGCAAAGCGCGATCGCCATGCTGAAGAAAGACGTGACGGACGCGCCGCTCGACTTCAACAACTTCCGGGACTGATGGACCGGTTTCGCAAAGCTTGATGTGCAGATAGAAAGCCGCCTTTCAGGCGGCTTTCTTGTTTTAGCGCGGCCTCTATTGAGGCGTTTGAACCGCCGCCTTCTTCTGCCCGATGCGGCTTTCCTTTCCGTCGAGCAACTTCTTGATATTCGCGCGATGCCGCCAGATCAAAAGCGCGCTCATCGCGGCAACAGCCAGCGAGATGC
>NZ_CAXTGZ010000318.1:0-6833 GCF_964243625.1 uncultured Caballeronia sp. | reverse complement strand
ATGACGAACGATGTCGCGAAACACGCAGGTCCGCAGACCGGCCTACTTCCGCTTCGCTTCCAGTTCTTCCCAGCGTTCGAGCGCGACAAGCAATGCTTCATCGATAGCGGCGTGCCGCTCGCTCAATCGCGCTCCTTCTTTCGGATCCTTGGCAAAAACCGAACCGTCTGCGAGCTTCGCCGCGATGGACTTTTGCTCCGTTTCGAGCGCCGCGATCTGCGCGGGCAACGCTTCGAGTTCACGGACTTCCTTGTACGGCAGCTTGTTGGAGCGTTGCGAGTTGCGTCCTGCGCCGCTGTCCTTCGGGCCGTCGTCCTTCTTCGCTTGCTTGGCGGTGTCGCGTGCGGCGTCTGCCGCCATCTTCTCCGAGCGGTCGCTCTGGATCTGCCAGTCGGTAAAGCCGCCGACATACTCGCGCCACTTCCCGCCGCCTTCCGATGCAAACACCGACGTCACCACGTTATCCAGGAACTGGCGATCGTGACTCACGAGGAGAACCGTGCCGTCGTAGTCGGTGAGCAGTTCTTCCAGCAGTTCAAGCGTCTGGATATCCAGGTCGTTGGTCGGTTCGTCCAGCACCAGCACGTTTGCCGGCCGTGCAAACAGGCGCGCCAGCAACAGCCGGTTACGCTCGCCGCCGGAGAGCGACCGAACAGGCGAACGCGCGCGTTCGGGCGCAAACAGGAAGTCGCCGAGATAGCTCATCACGTGCTTCTTCACGCCGTTCACTTCGACCCATTCGCTGCCCGGGCTGATGGTGTCGGCGAGGGTTTTATCGAGGTCGAGCTGAGCGCGCATCTGGTCGAAATACGCGACCTGCGTGTTCGTGCCCGTGCGGACCGTGCCGCTGTCCGGCGCGAGTTCGCCCAGGATCATCTTGAGGAGCGTAGTCTTGCCTGCACCGTTCGGGCCGATAAAACCGAATTTGTCGCCGCGCATGACGGTGGCCGTGAAGTTGTCGACGATAGTGCGCTCACCATATTTCTTCGTGACATCCGTCAGTTCCGAAACGATCTTGCCCGAGCGTTCGCCTTGCCCCACGTCGAGCTTGACGTTGCCCTGCACGTTGCGGCGTTCGGCGCGCTCATTGCGCATCTCGACCAGCCGCGCGATTCGGCCGACGCTGCGCGTACGTCGCGCCTCCACGCCCTTGCGAATCCACACTTCTTCCTGTGCCAGCAGCTTGTCGAACTTGGCCGCTTCGACCTGTTCGATTTCAAGCTGCTGCGCCTTGCGCGTCTGGTACGCGGTGTAGTTACCCGGATACGAAAGCAGGCGCCCGCGATCCAGATCGACAATACGCGTTGCAACCTTGTCCAGGAACGCCCGGTCGTGGGTGATGAACAGCAAGCCGGTACGCAGCGTGACCAGCAACTCTTCGAGCCAGCGAATCCCTTCGAAGTCGAGGTGGTTGGTCGGCTCGTCCAGCAGCAGGACGTCCGGCTGAACCACCAGAGCACGCGCAAGCGCAACGCGCTTTTTCATGCCGCCCGACAATGCGCCCGAGCGGACGTCGCCATCCAGGCCGATCTGCTGCAGCGTGGTCGCGACGCGGGTTTGCCAGTTCCAGGCATCGGTTGTATCGAGCGACGATTGAAGCGCGTTCATGCGCGACATCAGCGCGTCGTGCTCGGGACCTTCGTGCGGCGCATCGGCGAGCTGGTGCGCGACGGCGTCGTAGTCATCGAGCAACTGGCGCGCGTGCGACAGGCCCGACGCGACGACGTCGAACACCGACGCATCGAGGTCGAACTCCGGCTCCTGCGGCACATAGACGGTCGTAAGCTCGTTCTGGCGCGTGACCAGGCCGTCGTCCGGCTTCGCCAATCCGGCGATGATCTTCAGCAGCGATGACTTGCCCGCGCCGTTACGCCCGATAAGCCCGACGCGTTCGCCCGCTTCGAGTGAAAAGTCAGCGTGATCGAGCAACGCGACGTGGCCGAACGCGAGTTGCGCGTCGGAAATGGAATAAAGCGACATGGGAGGCAGCCGGAAAAGTGCAAATACTGGAAGGGGCCATTGTACCGGTCTTGACCGGTACGCCCGGACCCCTATGCCATCAGGCCTAATAAAGAGACCTGCCTGGTTACAAATAAACGATTTGATTGCCGTGATTTTTGAGATTCGGACGGACATCGTCGCGACGTCCGCCTTGCTGCGCTTTCAACACGATTACTTCACGTGGATCTTGATCGTCTGGCTCATTTCCGGGCCGAACGACTGGTGAGCGCCGTCGCCGAATTGCAGCGTCAGCGTGTGGTCGCCGGGGCTCAGCTTTACGTCGGCTTCCGTCTGCGCCTTGCCGAAATGCAGCGACTTGTCGTTCGCCGGAATGACAAGGCCCTTCTGCATCGGTCCGGCATCGATCAACAGGTGATGGTGGCCCTTGTTCGGATCGAGATCGCCGGCCGGCGCGAGTCCCATGCCTTCCAGCCCGAATACCACGTGCACCGGGCTTGTGACGGTCGCACCGTCTTTCGGCTCCACGAAAAAGACACGCGCTTCGGCATGCGCCGCGGCGCTCACGAGGAACATGCTCGACAACACCAATCCCGACAACAGTTTCTTGAACGTCATTTTTTTGCTCCCAAGAAGAGTGCGGCTGCCGATGAACAATCCCGGCCGCCAAAACAGGCCTTGTGCAGCACGCGATGGCATCGCTCAAACCAGTTGGCAACAAGCCTTCGCGGAAGTGCACAAAATCCGCCCGGCAGAGGATACACCGACCGTGTGAAAGAGACGCAGGTCACTTGAGGTCCAGAGTGGTGGCGGCGAAACAGGTTTTATCGCACGTCAAAACGCCCTTCTCCGGGAGCGGATTCGGACATTCCGGTAACATGCGGTTCGCCGGCAACAACTGTGACAATTCGATCCGTCACTGTTGATCCGTACATAATTCGCTGTTTTTCGCTGAACGAGAAGAAAGAGTCTGTCGTGAGTGAAGTTTTAGAATATAAAAGCTGGGTTTGCCTGATTTGTGGATGGATTTACAACGAGGAAGATGGCTTGCCGGAAGATGGCATTGCAGCCGGAACCCGCTTCGCCGATATCCCGGATAGCTGGCGCTGCCCGCTGTGCGACGTGGGCAAGGAAGATTTCGTGGCGGTCGAGTTTTGAGCTGACCGCTCGGGGCTTTTTATTGCGCGATGACAATCAATTCGCGGCTGTCCGCCTTTACCGCTGTTTTGTCCCAGTCGCCAAACCACTCAAGCTTGCCGAAACCCGCCTGATCGAGCAGCGTGGCGAGCTCGTCCTGGCTGCGAAACCGTAGCGCGCTTTGCGATATCAGTTCGTTTCCCGATGCGCGAAACTTGTAGTGCGTCGTGAAGCGCACGACTGATTGCAGGCTTTCGGCGGCATCAGCAAGCCACACTTCTACCTCGCCAATCCCGTCCACCGTGATCTTTTTGCGCGAGCCCGAGGGCGTCCATGCCTCCCAGGCGCGCACAGCCGGATTGCGGCTTTCGAAGGCCAGTCTGCCACCTGTACGCAACGCGTGCCGGGCGGCCCTGAGCGTTTCCAGAAAAACGCTGTCATCGATAAAAACCTGCGCCACATGGCCCGTCATCAAAACGAGATCGGCCGGGGGTAACACGGTGAGAGCACGGGCATCGCCTTCGATCCAGTCGACGCGGTCGGCGTGTGGCCGCTTGCGCGCGACCTTCAGCATGGCAGGCGCCGGATCGATGCCGATCACATGAGCGCCCTGCGCCGCCAGCTCGCATGTGAGCAAACCAGTACCGCAACCGATATCGATGACACGGTCCTTGCCTGCGGCAAGCGCAAGGTAGAAGGCAGTATCCGCCGCAGCGGGGTTCAGCGTGTCGTAAAGCGCGACCAGGCGTGGATCGGTGTAGAGCGTCGATGGCATGTCGAAAGGGTAGATGGCGGGCTTCAGCGGCTCAGGTACGAAAGCGCGTCGCGCATGGGTTGGCTAGGTACGATGATCGGTCCGGTAAACGGTGTGCCCAGGTCGAGGATAACAAGCACGGCCGACGCTATGGAGAGCGCGCCGAGTGTGATGAGCACGAACGCCAGCGCGTTGCGTGGTGTGATCAGCCCGAAGCACAGGAAGATGACGAGCAGCCAGAAGACCAGGATGCGGTCGAACGGTGTCGATATCGACCCGCGCGCCTCCTCGACGATTTTCCATCTTTGCTGGACGAGGTTGTCGAACCGGAGCAGCGCCTCGTTATCCATCTTTTGATGGTACGGGTCACGCGGTTGCAGTTCGCGCACTTCGTGCTGCGCACGCTCGAGCAGCGTTCCCAGCTCTCGGCTGTCGAGGTGATCAGCGTTCGGATCAGGTGCGGGGAGTTTCGGAAAATAATCGCCTGGCGGCGGCGGTTCCTGCGCCCACGTCGATGCAATCGCAGCCGCCGTGTAGGTGCGCAGGAGCTGGCGCGGGGTATCGCCGTCGGGACCATACTGGCGCAGGCTGTTGTCGAGCTGGATCAGCGCGGTGGCGTAGCTGCGGATGTCGTTGTTGGTGGTATCGAACAGGGTTTTCGCCGATGCCGTCAGCAACCCCAGCACGAGCGCCGCGAACGTGACGAGCATGCCGATCACCAGCTTCAGCAGTTGCACGGTCTCGAACGCCTTGTGCTCTTCCGGCAACAGCGGGCGGATGAATACCCCGACGCCGGCCGACGCCAGCAGAAGGAAAAAAACGACCGAAGCGGTTTCCAATTCAGTCATGGGTTGTGTCTGGAGTAAATGGCGATCATATTCGTCCAGAAACTACCCTATTGAGCAAATACCGGAAATTGACGCTATTACCAACTCGCACGATAATCGGCCGGTGTTTCGGAACACATTAACGAGAATGATTATGAAAATTACAACGCGTCTGATGGCGGTATTTATCCTGAGCGCCGGGGGTATTGCGTGCACGGTTTCGACTGCAAATGCCAGTACGGCCGCCGACAATATCCGGCTGAGCGCCACGCCGCTCGCGAACAGCGCCTACGGCAACGAATGCACGAACCGGTCGATCCGGCCGTTCGCCCGCTCGCAAGACAGCACGTTCTCCAATGACGCCTTGCGCGCTGGTCTGGAGTTGCTCAGGGGCATAGCCAGCGGCGGCTACCATTCCGGGCCGTCAAATGTTTGCGGCGAGAACTCTGCGTTGTAGGCACGGTTATTCGTTCGACGACGTTTGGCCGGCGAGATTTGCCAGACGCTCGAGCAAAAGGCTGAAAATTGATTGTTAAGCGCTTCCGGAGACGCGGGAAAGGCTGAGTTTACCGGTTACAGCAACGCAGCCGCTGCCCTTCACCGTGACGCTCTTTGCTATACTCTGCCCGCTGCGTCGGCGCTTCATTTAGGAAGAAGCGGCTTGGCCGGACGTACGCCCCACCGCTCATATCCATCTCCCTGTAGTTCAATGGATAGAACAAGTGCCTCCTAAGCGCTAGATGCAGGTTCGATTCCTGCCAGGGGGACCAAAGAGCTTCTTCCAATACCCACGCAACCCGCGCGAACCTTGGCTACATAAGGAAATGCGCCGAATCTAGTCCGCCACAAAATCCGTACACCCCGCAAAGACAGGCCTTTCCCAAGTTGCCCGCTACGGAGAGCCAGATTGCGCGGCGCAAGCGCGGAACAAGACACGCACGCCCTCGCGGAACTGTACGGAAACTGCGTGAGTGAGTTTTGAGCTGCAACCGTGCGCCTACCAATAAGGCGACGCGGTCAATGCCACGCTCCATTCAACCTTCTCAGATAAATCCGAATCTCGCGGTAAACCCTCGTCTTGGCTTGCTCTCCTGCGCAACGTTGGCCGATGATTCACAACTTCGTCTTGGCCTTGTAATGACAAGAACGATTGTTCCAATTAAAGAATCGTCGGCGCCACTTGGTCACGATTCACCAGAAAGATTAAGGCTACAAATGCGGGAGATGCATCAGCTCGCCGGTGATTACCGATCGAATAAAGAAGGCATGACGGGGCGGCAGACGTATCACCTTGATGTGCCGAGCGCAGCGAACGCTAAAGATATCTCGGTGGTCTCTTATCGCGCCCGCGAGGGCATGGCTTTGCCTTACGAGATCACCATCGAGTTCACGCACAGTGAATTGCTCTCCCGCGTCGACTACCTCGGGCGCGACGGCCACTTTACGATCACTGCCGAAGACAGCGCGGAACCGCGTATCTATTGCGGCATTGTTGTGAGCTTCAGACGGATCAAGAAGACCCAAGGCGTCTTCTGCTACGCAATTGTCGTTGCGTCGCAGATGACGCGCCTGGCCCTTCTGCACAGGTGCCGCGTCTACCAGCATCAAAGCGGGCCGGAGATCATCGAATCGATTCTGCTGCGCGGTGAGTTCAAGGATCAGCAGTTTTCATTCAAGCTGCGCCGCGAATATCCCGTGCATGCCTTCCGCTTGCAGTACCAGATGTCAGACCTCGACTATATTCGCCTCTTGTGCGAGCAAGAAGGAATCTACTACTACATCGAGCAAGGGAAGCACGGTGACGTGATCGTGTTCGGTGACGATATCGAGCACTACGTTCGCACACCTGAGTTGAAGGTCCCGTATTGCGAGAATGCGGGGCCTGAGGCCCGCGCTGAAGCGGTCTTCGCACTTGAAGTGCATGCCGAAGTGGTGCCGCAATCGGTCATGGTCGCCGACTTCAATCCGCTGGTCGCATGGGAGCGCTTCAAGGACGAGGCAAACGTCGCAGTCAACGATACGACCACCTATGGCCAGCCTTACGTGTACGGCACGAATCACCTCAGCCAGGACGGTGCGCAGTGGGAAGCGCAGCTACGGCATGAAGCGGCGATTGCATGGCAGGGCCTTTATCATGGGCAAAGCACTGTGCTGGA
>NZ_CAXTGZ010000317.1:0-6866 GCF_964243625.1 uncultured Caballeronia sp. | reverse complement strand
CAGCGGCGCAGCGTTGCCGTTGCGCGGCGCAAGCATGGCGCGCACGCGGCCGGACGGATTGCCCGGGCCCGCGACGTCCTTGCCGGCCTTCGCCGTATAGAAGTCCTTCTGACCGTCGTAAGTAATCACGCTGCCGCGCACTTCGTCCTGCACCTTCGTCAATCCGGCGAGACGGCGCACGACGGCGCGCGTGGTGAGCGTGGTGAGATCCTGCTTGCCGTCGTAGTCGATCCGCACGGCATTGCCTTCGATGTATTCATCCAGGCCGTCGCGTTTCTGGCGGAAATACGAGAGATTGTTGCCCGTTGACGTGCCGGTGGCGTACTGATAACCCTGCGGGTCCTGCGTCACTTCCACGCGATCAGCCTTGATGATGATCGTGCCTTTGGTCGCGACCACGTTACCCGTGAAGATGTTGACCTGCTTCAGGTCGTCATAGGTCATGTTTTCGGCCGAAATATTCAGCGGTTTGTCGCTGTCGGCGCGTTCGGCATGTGCGGCCGGG
The DNA here is from genome assembly GCF_964243625.1 of uncultured Caballeronia sp. NCBI lineage: Bacteria > Pseudomonadati > Pseudomonadota > Betaproteobacteria > Burkholderiales > Burkholderiaceae > Caballeronia > uncultured Caballeronia sp. The sequence continues at coordinate 6,361 of NZ_CAXTGZ010000317.1, read as the reverse complement.
GCGAAGCCTGCCAGCGGCAATGCCACGCAGGCTGCCGCCATCCCGAATTGCATGAGGCTTGCGGCGCGGCGCATAAACGCAGTGCGCGCTGCTCGCAGACGGCCTGGTTCGGGTCGGAGAAACGGTTTGTTCATGCAGTCACACTTGAATGGATTAAGCGCAATTCGTCGGAACTGCCGGGTTTATTTGGACGAGTTGTTCAGGGTTGAGGCGGCAATCTGGCCGCGTACCGTCCCGAAGAGCTTCATTACCCGGGTCGCGTTGTTGTAGTTCATGCCGTCGCCCGTCATCACCGACGGACCGCGCTGAAGTTTAACCGGCTTTTCTGTTTCGATGACATCGTCGTTCACCAGGATCCGGAAGTGCTCGGAATCCGCGGTCATCTGCGGGTCGCCAAAGCCGGCCACGCGCAACAGGTGGGCGTTTTCGTACAAATCGACGATCGATACATCGCCGTTCACCGTCCCGCGCTCCGAAGTCGCCGTAACTGTTGGCCGCAGCGGCTGGAACATGCGCATGGCGGGCTTCACCAGGTCGCTGTTTTCGTCGTCCTCGTAATGCACCATCGATATGGCTGTCAGCCGGTACTGCGTCGTGCCGGTGGTATCGAGTTCGGAGACGGAAAAATTATTGGCGAAATAGTCGGGCGCGTGTTCTTTCGGACGCTCGGGCGTTTGCGCCGGCGGCAGCGTGGCCTGCAGCAGCCAGTACGTGATGCCGGCAAGCGCCGCCATGGCGACGAGCGGCAAAAGTGAAGTGAGCTTGGTCGGGCGCGCCATGATCTTCAGGCTCCCATAGCCGCTGCAAGCAGGCCGTCATAACGATCTTGCGCGCGCAGGATGGCGTCGCAGACTTCGCGCACGGCGCCTTCGCCGCCGCGTTTCGATGCCGCGAAGTGCACGCGCTGCAGCACTTCCGCATGCGCGTTGGCGGGCGCCGCGGCGAAACCGCACAGGCGCATGACGGCGAGATCGGGCCAGTCGTCGCCCATGTAGCCGCATTCAGTCGCCGCGATGCCGGTGGTATGCAGGAGTTCGGCGAGCGCGATGGTTTTATCGGCGACGCCCTGGTGGAGGTGCGTGATACCGAGTTCGCCCGCGCGCGCCGCGACAATGCCGGAGTTACGGCCGGTGATGATCGCGGTCTGCACGCCGACCGATTGCAGCATCTTCACGCCGTGGCCATCGAGTGAATTGAAGGATTTCATGGCGTCGCCAGCGGCGGTGAAGAAGAGGCTGCCGTCTGTGAAAACGCCGTCGATGTCGAAAATCATCAGCTTCACGCGGCCCGCGCGCTCATGCGCGTCTTCGGTTGCGGCAATATCCGGCGTGAAAGACAAGGTCGACATCAGATTACCTTCTTGGAAAAGAGGTCATGCATGTTCAGGGCGCCGATCAGGATCGCGTTTTCATCGACGACCAGCATCTGATTGATGCGATAACGCTCCATCAGTTCCACCGCTTCCACCGCGAGATGGTCCGGACCGATGGTTTGCGGATGACGCGTCATCACGTCCGCCAGCGGCAGCGCGCGGAAGTCGCCATCGCGCTGGAGAATGCGGCGGAGGTCGCCATCGGTGAAAATGCCTTCGACGTGGTTCTTCGTGTTGACCACGGCCGTCATGCCCATGCGCTTCGCGGTGATCTGGAACAGGGCGTCGGACACGGTTGCGTCGAGCGACACGACCGGCACTTCCGGTCCGATGCGCATCACGTCGCGTACATAAGTCAGCAGGCGCCGGCCGAGCGCGCCGCCAGGATGCGAGCGCGCGAAGTCGTCCGGGCCGAAGCCGCGTGCGTCGAGCACGGCGACCGCGAGCGCGTCGCTCAGCGCGAGAACCGCGGTCGTGCTGGCGGTTGGCGAGAGGTTCATCGGGCACGCTTCCTTGTCGACATGTGCGTTCAGATGCACGTCGGCGAGTTTAGCGAGACTGGATTCGGGGCTTCCCGTGATGGCGATCAGCTTGGCGCCGAGGCGCTTGATGATCGGCAGAATGGCGACGAGTTCAGAAGTTTCGCCAGAGTTCGATAACGCGATAAACACGTCATCAGCGGTTACCATGCCAAGATCACCGTGGCTGGCTTCCGCCGGATGAACGAAGAAACCGGGCGTGCCGGTGCTCGCGAGCGTAGCCGCGAATTTGCGGGCAATGTGCCCGGATTTTCCGATGCCCGAAACCACCACGCGGCCCTTGCATCCGAGCAGGAATTCGACGGCGCCGGTGAAGTTGTCATCGAGTTGAGCGGACAGGCCTCGAACAGCGTCGGCTTCAATTTCGAGCACGGTGCGAGCCAGCGCGAGTGCCCGGTCGCCATTGATTTTCGCTATCATGCGCGGAGTATATCAAAGGCACCTTTATGCCGCGCCGGACGTGGCTGACGGGCTTTTGCCCGCCGCTTTTTCCGCGCTCATCCGCCCACGCAGGTCGGGCTTCCAGTTGCGCTGGTCGACAACCCGGCGCATGGATGAAGCCGATCCGCAATCCAACGACCAACGAGGATTCCAGACGGATGACTTCTCCGCTTGAAATGACGTTGCTGCTACTGCTGTGTTCGGTGGTCGGCGTCGTCGTGTTCCGCTTTTTCAACCTGCCGCCCATGTTGGGCTATCTGGCGGTGGGAATCATTGTCGGGCCGCATGCCGCGGGCATTGCGCCGGACAGCGAGCGCGCGCAGCATCTCGCTGAATTTGGCGTCGTGTTCCTGATGTTTTCCATCGGGCTCGAGTTTTCGTTATCGAAATTGAGATCGATGCGCAGGATTGTGTTCGGACTCGGCGCAAGCCAGGTCGGCGGGACGATCCTGCTTGCGCTGCTGTTTGGCTGGATTGCGAACTTCTTCACCGATATGTCGTGGGAAGCGAGCATTGCGCTTGGCGGCGCGTTGTCCATGTCGTCGACCGCGATCGTGTCGAAAATGCTCGCCGAACGGCTCGAACTCGAATCCGAGCACGGCCGCAACATCTTCGGCGTGCTGTTGTTCCAGGATCTGGCCGTAGTGCCGCTGCTGATCATCATTGCGGCATTTGGCAACGGAAATTCAAAGGAACTGGCGTTCTGGCTCGCGATTGCGGCCGTAAAAATCGTGGTCGCGTTGACCGTGTTGCTGTTCGTCGGCCAGAAGTTCATGACGCGCTGGTTCAACATCGTGGCACGCCGGCGGTCGCAAGAACTCTTCATGCTGAACTTGCTGCTGGTGACGCTCGGCGCTGCGTTCATCACCGATAAATTCGGCTTGTCGCTCGCGCTCGGCGCTTTCATCGCGGGGATGCTGATTGCCGAGACGCCTTACCGGCATCAGGTGGAAGAGGACATCAAGCCGTTTCGCGACGTGCTGCTGGGTCTTTTCTTCGTGACCACCGGCATGCTGCTCAATCCGCGTGTGATCTGGGAGCATCCGTTTCTCGTGGCCGGATTTTTCGTCGTGCCGATCCTGCTCAAGGCCGTGATGATCACCGGACTTGCACGGCTTTTCGGCTCACCGCCGGGTGTGGCAATGCGCACCGGCCTGAATCTGGCGCAAGCCGGCGAATTCGGTTTCGTGCTGTTGAACCTGATCCTCGATAAACATCTTGTCGAGCCCGTCTTGCTGCAGGCCATTCTTTCGTCGATGCTGCTTTCCATGCTCGCCGCGCCGTTCATCATCCAGAACGCCGACCGGATCGTGCTGCGGCTTTCATCGACGGAATGGTTGCGGCAATCGTTGCAAATGACGCGGATCGCGACGCAGAGCATCAAGCAGAGCGGTCACGTGATCATCTGCGGGTACGGCCGCGCGGGGCAGAATCTGGCGCGGATGCTGGAGCACGAGGGCTTGTCCTACGTGGCACTCGACCTGGATCCGGATCGCGTGGCGGCAGCGGCGGCGGCCGGCGAAAGCGTGGTGTACGGCGATGCGGGGCGGCGCGAGGCGCTGGTCGCGGCAGGTTTGCATCGCGCGGCGACGGTTGCCATCACGTTCGCCAACACGCCTTCCGCGTTGCGCGTGCTGCACAGCATTCACGAACTCGAACCGACCTTGCCGACCATCGTGCGTACCGTCGATGACGCCGATCTCGAGAAGCTGATTGCATCGGGCGCGACTGAAGTGATCCCTGAAATCGTGGAAGGCAGCCTGATGCTCGCCTCCCACACGCTCGTGCTGATGGGCGTACCAATGCGCCGGGTGGTGCGGCGCGTGGAAGAAATGCGCGATGAGCGTTACAGCTTGCTGCGCGGATATTTTCACGGCGCGGACGATTCCGACGACGAAGAACGCCGCGAGCAGGTGCGGCTACAATCGGTTCCCGTCGATGAAAACGCCGACGCCGTAGGCCGTACGCTCGACGAACTCGGCCTCGTGGAGGACGGCGTGGAAGTGACGGCGATCCGGCGTCACGGCATTCGCGGCGTGGCCCCCGATCCTGACACCAAGCTGCGTGCAAGCGATATTGTCGTGCTGCGCGGTTTGCCTGAAGCGCTGCAGCGGGCCGAAGAACGGCTGTCGCGCAATCGCCGTGCGGGCGCGGTAGCCTGACGTTTTTCCGGAGAGATAATGTCCTCATTCGCGGCGCCTGCGGCGTCCTCTTTGTCCGAAGCCACCGCTTTCATTCGCGAGCGAATCCGCACCGTCCCGGACTGGCCGCAGCCCGGCGTGCAATTCCGCGATATCACGCCTGTGCTGCAGGACCGGCGCGCGTTGCGCACGTTGATCGATTTGCTGGTGCAGCGCTATATAGATGCAGATATCGATACGGTCGCCGGGCTGGATGCGCGCGGTTTCATCATCGGGCCGATCCTCGCCTATGAGCTGAGTCTCGGTTTCGTGCCGATCCGCAAGAAAGGCAAGCTGCCGTACAAGACGCTGTCGCAGTCTTACGAGCTCGAATACGGCAGCGCGACGGTCGAAATCCACGAGGACGCGTGCAAGCCAGGGGACCGCGTGGTGCTCGTGGATGACCTGATTGCAACGGGCGGCACAATGATGGCCGGCAAGATCCTGCTGGAGCGCCTGGGCGCGGAAGTGGTGGAGGGCGCGGCGATCATCGATTTGCCGGCGCTCGGCGGTTCGAAGCTTTTGCGCGATTCCGGCCTGCCTCTGTTCACCGTTTGCGAATTCGACGGTCATTGACTGGAGCGTTTCGAACCATGCCAAATTTCCTTTTGTTCCTGGCCGCGTCCATTGCGATAACGGCGGCTCCCGGTCCCGATAACCTGCAGGTGCTCGCACGCGGCATTTCGCAGGGACGTGCAGCCGGACTTGTCGCGGCGCTTGGTTTTGCAGCAGGCATTTCGTTTCATACGACGCTTGCAGCGCTTGGCGTGGCAGCGTTGCTGAAATCATCGCCGATTGCATTCCAGGCCGTGAAATTCGCCGGCGCGGCGTATCTGATCTGGATTGGCATCAAGGCGATCCGGAGCAAGGGTTTGTCGAGCGCGCACGAACGGCCGAGCCAGCCGCTCATGACCGTGTTCCGGCAGAGTGTGGTCGGCAATCTGCTGAACCCGAAAGTGACGTTGTTTTTCATCGTGTTCCTGCCGCAGTTCGTGAATCCGCATGGCGCGCAAAGCGTGATGCTGCAGATGTTCGAACTGGGCGGCGTGTTCATGCTGCAGACAGTCGTGGTGTTCTCGGTGTTTGGCGTGGCCGCGGGAATGATCGGCGCGTATCTGAAGCGTCGCCCGAAAGTCGGCGTGTGGCTCGACCGGCTGGCGGGCGCGACGTTCATCGGGCTGGGGATTCGGGTGGCGCTGAAGGATTAGGCGCTCGCCTGCGCAGGGCCAACGAGCCTGCCCTTGTACAATTCCAGCCTTTGCGCCGCCGGAGGCCCCGTAATGACCTTGCCCGCGATCATCGCAGCGCGCCGTTTCGATGCTTCCGCGCATCTGCCGTTTAATATCGCCGATGAGCGGGTCGGCTGGATTCGCCGCGCCGACGCATCGGCGTTGAAATCGTGGCCTGACGTGTTCGAATTCACCGAAGCCGCGATTCATCTTGCAGCCTCCTTCAATAAGCTGGAATCCCGTAGTGCGGCGCTTGGCGCGGTTATCGGCATGCTCGCCGCCGATGGCCACATCCCCGGCTGGCGCAACGAAACCTACGCAATCCGCAATACCTTCGATGCCGAGCCGCTGGCGTTCATTGAAAGGGCGGCGTCGCGGTTCTTCGGCACAATGACATACGCGGTGCATTTGAACGGCATCGTGGAAGAGCCGGGCCGGGCGCCCAACCTCTGGATCGCGCGCCGCAGCGAAACCAAAGCAACCGATCCAAGCATGCTCGACAACGTGGTGGCGGGTGGTATCGGTTGGGGGATGGGGATCGAGGAAACGCTCGTGAAGGAATGCTGGGAAGAAGCCGGCATGCCGCCGGAACTGGCCGCG
>NZ_CAXTGZ010000316.1:0-6873 GCF_964243625.1 uncultured Caballeronia sp. | reverse complement strand
ACGTGCCGCCGTCCCGACACCGGGGCGTCGCAGGCAATTCAAACGCCCATGATCCGCGTGCGCTAAGCGCGGAGGATGCGACTAAGGACGAGCGTGTGAACGGACTCACAGCGCTCGAGAACATTCAACTCGCCCCTTCAGCATTATCGCTGGGCATGGTGTGGGTTGCCCGATACACCGCGGCATCGATACACCGGCTTGCCAGGGGCGGGAAACTTCATGTACGAAGCATGTACGAGTTTCCGAGAACTAATCGATCGGCACGCGCAGCCGAACCAAAATGCGCAAATAGAATTGCTTAGCTGCCGCCCTAGCGTGCGTCGGCTGAGTAGCCTGAGTCTGCATTGCTGACTTGGGACCATCGGAACGCAGCCGCTTCCCTGCGTCGGGTGGATCAAACAATCATCGCTAAAGTCCCGGAATGCAAGCGCGTAGTTTCCTAAAACCCACCCGTCGTATCGATCGGCACGACGGTTACTAACAAAGAACATTGAACGGCGAAATCGAGAACATTCGAAACAAACGATCGGACGACCGCCCGACATGGCACCGTGCACGCACAGACCTGCAAGCAAGAAGCGTCGGCCAGCCAGCGGAAAATCTAGTGACCAACATCATTTGATAGAAATGCTGCGGCCGTGCTGGGACACGCGTGCTTAGCGACGCGGACGAAGTGCAGCCCGCTGGGAAGAGAGCCCAATGTATTAACGTTGACTGATGTTGGCGCAGCGCGCGAGTTCGCCCTTGAGCACATACGCTTTTCGCACGGGTGAGGTACTCGCACGTTCTGAGCCCGTATCTATACCAATTTTTTGCGAAGGAAAGACTATGGCACCGATCTTCGATGTATCCGCCGTAATTCACGACTACAAGTTGCCATTACCCTTCAGGATTGCCCTTGAATGTCTCTTAGCAGATAACATCGAACGGTATCACCGCCGCGCGAGAATCACATCGAAATCATTGTCGGCAAAGACCAAAGAGGTCCGTGCACGAGCGATCTGCCGATCGTTCCTTGAATTGCACATGAACGGTCAACCATTGCGATACCCCCAGAACATCAACAAAAGCGACGTGCAGATTTTGGTTAACTTGTGGGTCCGTCTCGGTCATTCCGGCGGCACGATTGAAAACAAGCTGACGCATTTACGTGCCTTTGGCGAATGGATTGGTACGCCCGAATTAGTTGGAACGCTCAGTGATTACATTGATCGAGAATCGCACGGATTAGTCAGGTCGCATTTGGCATCTCGAGATAAATCCTGGGACGGCAGCGGGGTGAATGCGATGCTCCTGATCGAACAAGTTGCACGCACCGACCCTAATGTTGCCGTTCAGCTGAAGTTGCAGATGGCATTTGGGTTGAAGGTGGGAGAAAGCTTCATGCTAAAGCCCGCGCAGGCGCTGCGAGACAAAGCGTTCGTGAATGTGATGCGGGGAACGATTGGCGGTCATGCGCGATCCGTTCCAATCGAACTGCAATATGCGGTGTTAACAGAGGCGGCGCGTTTATCCAACAAATCTACCGGCACGACAATGAGACAAGGATTGACGACGAGTCAATGGCGCAATGTCTACTACGCTGTGTTGAACAAACACGGGATCGTGAACAGGATGCTTGGCATAACCAGTTTGGGTTTGCGCCACCAATATCTGCAGGATGTGTACGAGCGATCGACCAGCATGGCCGCACCGGTGAAAGGTACATCTGAACGCGCGGAGCGCGATAGTCATCGTGCCGCCATGCGGCGCGTCGTGCAGGCGGCGGGCCTCAGTCGGGAAATTAAGGCGAGCAGGTATCTATTGATAGATCGCGTTCGCGTCGCCATGCCAGAAGTGACGGCTGAACAAGCACAGGCAGCCCTTGCCAACGCTCTGGGAATCAAATCCCATGCGGCAAAGAGTTTAGGTATCTCACGTCAAACGCTCTATCGGCGTCTCGAGAACGGGAGCCAAGCCGTGTCGAAATAAGGAGCACAGTCCGTCGTATCAACCGACCTTAAATTGCCATTTGATCAACCTAGTTCATCCGCAGCATCGAGGCAATACGCGATCGCAATAAAGTTCACCTTCGAAATCTCCTGTGTCCCCACTACCGGCGATACGACGTTCGTGCTTAACTGGTTTTCTTATTGAGATGAGCGCTGTGTGTTCCATTAGGTGCGGCGGCTTTGCCCTGTTTAATTATCTGGCGTGCGATGCGTTAGTTTATTAGAAGGGGACGCGTAGTGCTCCAGAATGCGTTGAGGAGGATCAATAAACATTGAGTGAGATTTGCAACTTCCGGTGACGTAACCTAACAACAAATCGGAGATTAATTAAGGAATCACCGAGAATTTTCAGGGTGCAAGAAAAATTGGAGGTCATGTGGGTTGATCTTCACGTAGGCATAAAAAAACGAAAGACCTAAAACGAAATCAACGCAAGAAAATCATAGCGGAGGTTAAGTAATAGCATTGTGCGCGCCGCAAAACCGGTGACTTGGCGAAGACGCGAAGCGTCGCTGGCGGATCAACACGCGACGCCTATAGATTCATGCGAATTATCGCGCTCGTAGGGTGCTGGAAACTGAGTGCCTTGTGCGCCGGGATGCGTTGTGCTCGGCACCCAACGATGCATAACGACGCGGTACTGAGAACGTTTTTCTATGGAGACATCGCCCGAACTTTTTTTCGCGTGCTGCTGACGCAGCGGTCGAAGTGTGATTGGTGTTCGCGCAGAGTCCTTAGTAGTTGGTTGAGGCGTTGGAATGGCGAATTGTATTTCTAGACTAATTAACTGAAGACGGAATTAATTTTTAACGCGTGCCGTTTAAATATGAGGAAAGCAAATGAAAGTCGTAGTCAGTTATCGCGCAATACTTGAACGATCAGGTCTTCCTAAGCGTTTAACCGGAGAGCTGGACAAACTCTTCCAACAATTCCTGTCTCATGCGCATAGTAAAACGCGGGTGACGGCCAATGCCATTTCAATTAAAACGCAGGAGCGGCGCCTCTTGTCTTTGATTGCCGGTTTCAAAGAGCTAAGGCGCGATGGCTTTGCCATTGAGACACCGTGGAATATTTCGAGCAAGCATATTCGGCATCTGGTTAATGTGTGGGTGATTAAAAATAAACAGAGCCCAGGGACGGTCGAAAACAAACTCACGTATTGGCGCACGCTCGCAGCATGGATGGGCAAACACCAACTAGTGGGTACGGTCGATGACTACATCACACGCCCCGACGGGTACCGCCGGTATTACGTAGCGCAACGGGACAAATCGTGGGAGGCCGCCGACGTGAATGTTGATGAGGTCATCGCGCGCTTATTGCACAGCGACCGGTGGGTTGCGATTCAGGTCGAGTTACAGTCCGCGTTTGGCTTGCGCGCGCAAGAGAGCATGCTGCTGCGCCCATTGCAGTGTCTGCGCGTGTCCGGCCATCTTCACGTGACCGATGGGACCAAAGGCGGGCGCCCGCGTGTGGTGCCCATCGATGCCGATTGGCAGTATGACCTGCTTATTCGGGCCGCGCAGATGGCAAACCCCCGTACGGGCTCAATGATTCCCGAGTCTTATTCGCTCAAAAAATGGTATCGCCATTTTTATAAAGTGTTGGCTAATGAGGGCGTCTCGCAAAAGGGTTTGGGGGTGACAGTGCATGGCTTACGCCACGCCTATTTGCAGCGCATGTACGAGCAAGTGACCGGCGTGCCTGCACCGATCAAGCGTCCCGATCACAAGCCCGATCCGCAATTGCATCAGCTGGCGATGGAAAAGATTGTCGCCGCGGCCGGGCATGGATTAGCGACCAAGGCGAGCGCCTACATTTCTTCGTTTGCAGCGATTCGGAGGATTGATGCGCCGGTGGTGAGCTGCGAGCAAGCGCTCGTGGCACTCGCGGCAGCAAACGGCAATAAGTCGCACGCGGCGAAGTCCCTGGGCATCTCGCGCCAGGCGCTGTATCGCGTGCTTTCCAAGGTAAGCGATCCAAGCGCTCGCGTGAGCGGCGGCGCTGCAGCGCGGGACGGCGATGAGGGGAACGACCATAGCGACGAGAGCGACGAGAGCGACGAGAGCGACGAGAGCGTGACTGTCTAAAATTTCAGCGCTCCCACGACTCGTCATTCATTGTGCAAGAGGCGCGGCCGGACGCGCGGCTGGATGATCAGCCGGCTGCGCATCATTTGCGATCGGTGCGCCTCGCAGGCTGCTTGACTTTCTTCTTCTTTGCTTAGGCTGGTAAGGTCTACTTTGAAGAGGGGATTGTTTTGACCACATCGGTATTGAGCGATTGCGGTGCCTGGCGTTTGGCCGAAAGCGCATCTGAGACAAGTAGTAAAAATCTGCGTTCGCCTGTTCTTGGCATGGACGAAATGGTCAATGGTGTCTCGACCTTGTTCGAGCAGGTGCTGCGTCGCTTAGGGGTAGGCGACTATGCGATACGTTGCGGGCTGCGCTTTGTCCATGCGCCTCACACACAGTGCGCGATTACGGATCTGGATGTGGTGGTCGTAACGCCGTTCGGCGCGTTTGTTGTGTGCGTAATGCCGTTTCAGGGAAGCGTCGAACCAGGGCTCGACGCCGAGACATTGATCGCAGCGCACGCTGAGGATGGGGCTGGGCTTCACACCGCGCCGGTGCGACGGCTTGCAGCGGTCTTGCGCGCGTTACGTTCACTCCTGAGCGTGTATGGGTGTCCGGTTGAGGGGCTGGCAGTCGCTGCGGCGACGCCTTGCCAAATCCATCCGTTGCTGCCCGAGTCAATCCTTGCGCCAGACGAGCTCTACCACTATCTCCGGCTTCGCTTGCTTCGCTTTTTCGAGATCCGAAAGCCTCATGTGGTTGTGTCGCAGGCTATCGATGTAATCGACAGGAGGTCCAAGAAGCCGAAATGCGAGCCTAGATAGCGCAAGCCACGGGTGGGTGATAGCACAAGCCGATGCCGCACGTGGCGCGTGTGCCGTCGCAAACACAGTCGGCACAACCCATTCATCGCGTGGTAAGCGGGAGCGCGCCCAGGTTTATGCGCCTACCCAACTCGAGTTGTTCAAGACGTTTGCGCTTGCGATAAGCAAAAAAGGGGCGAGCCTGAAGTGGTGACCATCGCGCTCTTACGGCGACGAGGGCGCCTTGTTCTCCCGGCTCGCTCAGGACATCGAACGCTCGCCCCAGTGCAAAAAAAACCGCGACCCTTTGCAGGTCGCGACTTCCTATTCACGCTTGGTCACCGATCGCCGCTTTGTGGCAAGGCCCCGCGTACGCGCGCAGGTGTTATTTAGCCTGAAGCTTTCTTGGCTTGGCTGGCGTCTGCACTTTGTTGTACTGGAACTCGGGCGTGTCCTTGAGTGCTTGTTTCGTTGCGCCGGCCAAATAGAAATTGCCGTTACGAATATCGAGAGACCCGATCGGTACCGCGACATCATGGGTCGCGACACCGAGGAATCCGCCCGTGGCAATAATGGCTGCTGAAACCGTTGTGTCCGGCGAAATCACCAAATCCATGATCGAACCAATTTTCTCGTTGGCGTCGTTGTAGACCGCTTTGCCGAGAATGCCTTTCTTAGCACTCCATCCTTGAAGCAATGCTGCTGACTGCTGCACCGTCACGCTTAAGGGCTGAGTTCCGGCAACTTGTGCTTGAGCGCCGAGGCTTGCCGACCCGATCACGGTAGCAACGGTGATATAGGACCAAATTTTCATATCGCGTTCTCGTTTTGTGGTTAAGTCTTCGCGAGGCGACGCAAATTTTGGACCTGCGGTGCTACTTGTCTGAGCGCCGTAACTCAGTCCTGAGAAGTGCCCGTTGCTTGCTGAAAAATATACGCCTGGGTCACACGCCGAGTCTCGTCAGGCAGTGCACTGAATTCAGCACCCACCTTGAGGCCTTTTCCCTCGTACGACCGATTGCGTGCGACGCAATGAAACACGAGGGCATGCTCACGCCCATCGACCTTCAGCCGCACGGCGATCTTGAAGTGTTCGCCAACTTCAAGCGTCGCGTCAGGCAAGAAGACGCCGATGCCGCTCGCGCACAGGTTCGTGATCTGCGCATCGAACCCGGTGGCCACCACGTCATTGCGAATGAGACGCGCGGATAGTCGGGTGTTGATTCGCATGTGCTTGCGAATCGTATGTCTTTTGATAGTCGCAGGGTATTCGAGTTGGAGAAGCGCCGGGATGCGACTGTCCCGCGCGGCGACCCGGGTGCGAAAGGCATAGACTGCCCGCCCAAATATCACCTTAGCCTCGAGCTCCGCGCCCACTTGAAGATGTTCGTTTTCGCCTTGAACCATGACAAGCAGCGCGAGCTCAGGAATTGCACCGACATATCGAACATAAAACGACGCGGTATGCCCGGTGCACGAAGTCAACTGAAATTGTTCAATGCCGGTGGGCAGTGTCGGGAAGTGCCCTTGCAGGGGCTCCAGAGCAAGCGGCTCGGCCGTGGTATGCGCGGCCATTGAAATCAACACAGCATCGCCCACACCCGCGTGAGTAGGTGTGGGCCCAGGCGCGTCGGCTTCGCGATAAGCGCCGATCGTCAGAAGCCTTTCTCGCTGCGCCTCAGAGCGCAAAGCATTGCCTTCGCCTAAGAGAAGCTTCCCAACGGCGGAGTAAATGCGAAAGCGCAATGGCGTGTCGAGTTCCAGTTCGTGAGCCGAAATTTTAACGAGTGCCATGTTTTCGTTTGAGAGGACGCGAGACGCACAAAGAAAGCGCGGGTGCTAGCAAATTCAGCATGCAGCTACTTTAAGCGGGTGACACGGGAGGGTTCCGTGCGTCACCCCACATTCATCAGACGTAACGCTGCAATGGTGGCGACAAGAGCAGCCCTCTGATCGGCCTGAGGGTGCGCCGGGAAAGCGGGATTAACTAAACGGGGACGTCCT
>NZ_CAXTGZ010000315.1:0-6895 GCF_964243625.1 uncultured Caballeronia sp. | reverse complement strand
GGCGAAGGCAAGGTTCGCATCGTCAAGAATGCCGCGCCGGTCTATATGCAGGCCCCGCAGTACATGCCGCAAGGCCAGATGGGCCAGGCGCCGCAGTACAGCCAGTCGGGCGATGCAGGCGCCGGCGGCGCTGCTGCAGGCGCACCGGCTACGCCGGCTGCCGTCGTGCCGCAAGGCCACGTTGTCACCTCGCCGATGGTCGGCTCGTTCTACCGCGCGCCGTCGCCGGGCGCAGACGCGTTCGTGCAAGTGGGCGACACGGTCAAGGAAGGGCAGACGCTCTGCATCATCGAAGCCATGAAGCTGCTCAACGAAATCGAGTCGGACAAGTCGGGCGTCGTGAAGGAAATCCTGGTCGAGAACGGTCAGGCCGTCGAGTACGGCCAACCGCTCTTTGTAATCGGCGATTGATCTCCCGCGCTTCAATCGAGGCGTCGCACGCAGCACGCGCGCCCGGTGAAACGCAGCACTCGGGCGCTCGCCACGTCTGTCAGACAGACAACGGCCGAGACGCGCCGCCGATCTCCCAGGAACGCCACGGACCCTTGTCCCGGCGGTCCATCGATGAGTCGAAACCTTGCTATGTTTGAAAAAATCCTCATTGCGAACCGTGGTGAAATCGCGCTGCGAATCCAGCGCGCGTGCCGCGAACTCGGCGTCAAGACGGTCATCGTCTATTCGGAAGCCGATAAAGAAGCAAAATACGTGAAGTTGGCCGACGAAGCCGTGTGTATTGGACCGGCTCCATCCAACCTCAGCTACCTCAACATGCCGGCGCTGATCAGCGCGGCAGAAGTCACCGACGCCGAAGCGATCCACCCGGGCTACGGTTTCTTGTCCGAAAACGCGGACTTCGCGGAGCGCGTCGAGCAGTCGGGCTTCACGTTCATCGGACCGCGCCCCGAAACGATCCGCATGATGGGCGACAAGGTCTCCGCCAAGCAGACGATGATCAAGACCGGCGTGCCCTGCGTCCCGGGTTCTGAAGGCGCGTTGCCCGACGATCCCAAGGAAATCGTGAAGATTGCGCGCGCCGTGGGTTATCCGGTGATCATCAAGGCGGCGGGCGGCGGCGGCGGCCGCGGCATGCGCGTGGTGCACACGGAAGCGGCGCTGGTGAACGCGGTGAACATGACCCGCGAAGAAGCCGGCCGCGCGTTCGGCAACCCGCAGGTCTACATGGAAAAATTCCTGGAGAACCCGCGGCACATCGAAATCCAGATCCTCGCCGATTCGTTCCGTAATGCAATCTGGCTGGGTGAACGCGATTGCTCCATGCAACGCCGTCACCAGAAGGTAATTGAAGAAGCGCCGGCGCCGGGCATTCCGCGCCGTCTGATCGACCGGATTGGCGATCGTTGCGCCGATGCCTGCAAGAAGATGGGTTATCTCGGTGCGGGCACGTTCGAATTCCTGTACGAGAACAACGAGTTCTATTTCATCGAAATGAACACGCGCGTGCAGGTCGAGCATCCGGTGACGGAGCTGATCACGGGCGTGGATATCGTTCAGGAACAGATTCGTATTGCCGCCGGCGAAAAGCTCGCGTTCCGCCAGAAGGACATCCAGTTCCGCGGCCACGCGATCGAATGCCGGATCAATGCGGAAGATCCGTTCAAGTTCACGCCGTCGCCGGGACGTCTCACGTCGTGGCATGCGCCGGGCGGTCCGGGAATTCGCGTCGATTCGCACGTGTATAACGGCTATTTCGTTCCGCCGAACTACGATTCGATGATCGGCAAGCTGATCTCGTACGGCGCGACGCGCGAGCAGGCGATCAACCGCATGCGTATCGCGTTGTCGGAGATGGTGGTGGAAGGCATCTCGACCAACATCCCGCTGCATCGCGAGATGATGATCGACGCCAAGTTCGTCGAAGGCGGCACGAGCATTCACTACCTCGAAAACAAGCTCGCCGCGCGCAAGGCGGCAGCCGCCGTCGCCGCGGAAGACGCAGCACTATAAGTAAGGCAGCAAAAGATGAGCTACCGGGAATTGATCGCCGAGCTGGACCGGGAACACGCGGAAGCGTTGTCGGATGCGCTGCTGGAACTGGGCGCGCTGTCGGTATCGGTGGAAGACGCCGACGCCGATACCCCCGACGAGCAACCCCTGTTCGGCGAGCCCGGCCTCACGCCGGATCAGAAAGCGTGGAACCGTTCTCGCGTGGTTGCGCTGCTTTCCAATGACGCCGATCCCGCCGTGCTGCTTGCGGCAGCGGCCAATGAAATCGGCTTGAAGGACACGCCTTCGTTCACGTTGCGCGACGTTGAAGACCAGGACTGGGTGCGCCTCACACAATCCCAGTTCGATCCGATTCCCATCGGCAAACGGATCTGGGTCGTGCCGTCATGGCACGACGCGCCCGAACCCGACGCGCTCGTGCTCGAACTCGATCCGGGCCTTGCATTCGGCACCGGCAGCCATCCGACCACGCGGCTTTGCATGGAGTGGATCGAGCAGTCGGTGTTCGAAAACCAGTCCGTGCTCGACTACGGTTGCGGTTCCGGCATCCTCGCGATTCTTGCGAAGAAATGCGGTGCAAATCCGGTGATGGGTATCGATATCGATCCGCAAGCCGTCGAATCCGCGCGCCAGAACAGCGAGCGCAATCACGCGGAAGTGACCTACGGCCTGCCCGCCGACCTGCCCGAAGGACAGTTCGATATCGTCGTGGCGAACATCTTGTCGAACCCGCTGAAACTGATGGCGTCGATGCTTTCTACCCGCGTGAAACCGGGCGGACGCATTGCGCTGTCGGGCATTCTTGCGCGTCAGGCCGACGAAGTTGCGGCCGTCTACGCGCGCTGGATCGACATCAGCGTATGGCGCGAGCACGAAGGATGGGTATGTCTTGCCGGTACCCGCCGCGAAAGCCTTTAGAATAGCGCCATCGTCCATCTACTGGCCTCTGGCCTTCGGCTAACTATGGCGCTGGCTACCCGCTGTCCCCACTGCGATACGGTTTTCCGCCTTGACCCGCATCTGCTCGCGCCGCACGACGGCCGCGTGCGCTGCGGTCATTGCCAGGAAATTTTCGATGCCGCGCATTATCAATTCGACCGCGATGCCATCGCGATGACCGCGCAGGCGGCGGCCGCGGCTACGCCCGTTCCGAACTACGGGGTCGATCCGGCAAGTCCGTGGGCGGAAAAGTCGAGCGCGGAAGTCGCCGGCGGCAAGGACGAGGCGCTCGGCATTTCGCTGCACCCGTTCATCCCGGATACCGCGCTCGGGCCTCAAGCTGAGGAAGATTTGGCGGCAAACCCCGCGCACGCCGTGCCGGAGGAAGAACCGTTCGCCGGATTGGCTGCGGCGCAAGCCGAAGCGTTGTCACGTACGCGCGACGCGAGCGATTTCCCGGGCGATGGCCGCGCAGAATCGCCGTGGCATGAAGTCAATCGTCCGCAGACGCGAGCCGAACCAAACACCCCCAGCCGTAACGACCCGTTCATTGGCCGAGTGGAGCCCGAGCCGACAAGGCGCGTCGATCCTTTTATCGGCCGGACGGAAAATGAAGCATTGCACGAGTCGCGTACCGAGCCGTTTGTCGGACGGACAGCGCCCCGTGACGAACCGGAGAAGCCCGCGCCGCGACGCGCCGAAACTCCGCATCCGTGGGCCGAAGAATCCGACGACGATCTCCACGCCGACGACGAACCGCGCTTCGGCCGTCCGGCATCGGCCGTCCCTCCTCCTGCCGAGCCCTTCCCCGTCACCCGCGAAACGCGTCCGGTTGCGCGTTCGGGAATGGCGTGGAAGATCATCGGCTCACTGATTGCGCTCGTGCTGCTTGTCGCGCTCGCCGCACAAGTCGCGTGGTGGCAGCGTGAAACCGTCATGGTCTACTGGCCGGCATCGCAACCGCTGTTCGCTCAGGCGTGCGAGCAGATTGGCTGCACGGTTGCGCCGCCGCGCGATATCGATGGATTGCAGATCGAGAATTCCGGCCTGCGTCAGGTGGATGGATCGCACAAGCTCGAACTGAAACTGTCGCTGCGCAATCGCTTCGACCTCGCCATTGCGTATCCCGCGCTGGAACTCACGCTGCTCGACGACAAGAACAACGTCGCGATCCGCCGTGTGCTCTGGCCGCAGGATTACGCGCGGCCGGGAACGCAGATCGGCGCGGGCCTTGGCGCTCGCAGTACGCAACCGGTCATCGTCCGGCTCGATACCGGCGACGCCGTTGCGGCGAATTATCGCGTGCAGATTTTCTACCCCTGACGCGCTTCACTCTTAGTTAGTCGTTGTCTCCGTGCGCGCCGCCCGTCCCTTCTGGCCGGACGACGCGCTCAATCCCTGACCATCAGACCCATTCTGGAGTAGACATGAGCCAAGTTACCCTCGGCGGCAACCCGATCGAAGTCGCCGGCACCTTCCCGTCTGCCGGCGCAAAAGCAGCCGATTTCACGCTGGTCGGCAAGGACCTCGGCAACCTGACGCTCGCGAGCTTCGGCGGCAAGCGGAAGGTGCTAAACATCGTACCGAGCCTGGATACGCCCACGTGTGCCACGTCCACGCGCAAGTTCAACGAAGCCGCAGCCGGCCTCGACAACACCGTCGTCGTGGTGGTTTCCGGCGACCTGCCGTTCGCAGCGTCGCGTTTTTGCACGACGGAAGGCATCGCGAACGTGGTGACGGCTTCGACATTCCGCAGCCATGATTTCGCCAAGGCGTATGGCGTCGATGTCACGAGCGGTCCGCTCACGGGCCTGACGGCGCGCGCGGTCGTGGTTATCGATGAAAACGACAAGGTGCTGTACTCGGAACTCGTGCCGGAAATCAAGAACGAGCCGAACTACGACGCAGCGCTGGCCGCGTTGAAGTAAGCAGAAGAATTTGCGGGACGCCGGCGAGGAATGAAAACGTTGCTCGCCGGCAATGCATGACATCAGAAGTCCGCGGCATGTGCATTCGTGGCGTTGAATAGCGAGAAACGCGCAACGAGCAACGCAACGAATGCGCAGCGCCATCATCCGGGCATGCACAGTGCTCAGGAACCTTCACCTGCGCGCACCTTTACCATCATTTTCAGGAATTTCGCCAGTGTCTACGCTCATCTGCGGCTCGCTCGCCTACGACAACATCATGACGTTCCAGGGCCGTTTCGGCGACCACATCCTGCCGGACCAGGTGCATCAGTTGAACATCAGCTTCCTGGTCCCCACGATGCGGCGCAACTTCGGCGGCTGCGCGGGCAACATTGCCTATGCACTGCAGTTGCTCGGCGGCGATGCAAAGATCATGGCGACGCTCGGTGAAGCCGATGCCCAGCTCTACCTCGATCGCTTCGATGCACTGGGTTTGTCGCGCGAATACGTGCGTGTCCTGCCCGACCAGCACTCGGCGCAGTGCTTCATCACGACCGATCTGGCGAACAACCAGATCACCGCATTCCACCCCGGCGCGATGATGGATTCGCACCTGAATCATGCCGGAGAAACGAAGGGCATCACGCTTGGGATCGTCGCACCGGATGGCGCCGACGGCATGCGCCAGCACGTCGAAGAACTCGCGGCGGCGGGCATCCCGTTCGTCTTCGATCCGGGCCAGGGCCTGCCGATTCTCGAAGGTGTGGAGCTTTGTCGCATGATTGAACTTGCCACATACGTGGCGGTCAACGACTACGAGGCGAAATTGTTGAGCAACAAGACCGGCTGGTCTATCGACGAAATTCTGAGCCGCGTCGACGCATTGATCATCACGCGCGGCGAGCACGGCGCGCAGATTCTGCACGCTGACGGTATTGAAGAAATTCCGGTTGTGAAGGCGCAGCAGATCATCGACCCAACCGGTTGCGGCGACGCATTCCGCGGCGGCTTGCTTTACGGCATCGAGAACAAGCTGGGCTGGGCGAAAACCGGTCGTCTCGCAAGCCTGATGGGATCGCTGAAGATCGAACATCAGGGACCACAGACCTACGCGCCCACGCGCGCTGAGATCGCCGAGCGTTTCGAGTCGGCGTTCGGCATGGCGCTTTGAGCGTGAAGCAATGAAACACGACGTGGCCGGCTGCTATTCAAAAACGGCAGCCGGCAGTAATTAGCAGGGGTGAAGAATGAACACGACAAACCGAGTAGTGCTGGCAGCAGCGCTGGTAAGCAGCGTCTTCGTGACGGGATGCGCCTACAACAGCAGCTCGCCGGACGTGTACACGGCATCGCAGGCGCAACGCGAAGAAACGGTCCGCATGGGCACCGTCGACAGCGTGCGCGGCGTGAAGATCAGCTCGAACAACGGCCAGCCGAGCGGCCTTGGCGCTATCGGCGGCGGTGCGTTGGGTGCAGTGGCCGGCAGCGCGCTGGGCGGCGGACGTGGCTCGATCCTGACGGGCATCGTTGGTGGTATCGCAGGCGCAGTCGCGGGTAACGCTGTTGAAAACGGTGTCGCCACGCAAAACGGACTGGAGATCACCGTGCGTCTTGATAACGGCGACATGCGCGCCATTACGCAAACCGCAACCGGCGAAGTGTTCCAGGCCGGCGAACGTGTCCGCTTGTTGTCGAGCGGCGGTGTGACGCGCGTCACCCACTGAAGTTGATGACGCGTCGGCGCGATCGAACAGATCGTGCCGGCGCTTGCGAAAACGCATGGTCCCTCGGGCGCATGCGTTTTTTTTCGCCCATAAAAAAACCCGCTGCCGATATAAACCGGACAGCGGGTCTGGGCCGCGTAACACTGAGCGGCCGCGACACACATTGCGTGTGTCGGATTACTGCACTACCACCTGCGCTTACGGACGGCTTCCCGTCGGGAACGGCCATGCAGCAGCCGGGTTCAACGCCGTCTTGACCGTTGCAGCCGGAGCCGGCGCTGCAGGGGTCGTTGCCGTCGTTGCCGGAGCTACAGCAGTCGTCTTCTTCGCAGCGGCAGCCTTCTTGGCCGGAGCCTT
>NZ_CAXTGZ010000314.1:0-6929 GCF_964243625.1 uncultured Caballeronia sp. | reverse complement strand
GAAAAAGATCAGCTAGAACGGAACGCGCGAAGACCTGAAGAGCAACAACCCGGCATCACCCCCGACCTCCCCCGCCGAATCCCGCCCCAGGCGCCAGCCGTCCAACCCTGTCGGTTACAATATCCCCCTCCGGGCGCAGGAATATTCCCAACTTCCCCCCGTGCCAACAAACCTCTATGCACATTCACATCCTCGGCATCTGCGGCACATTCATGGGCGGTCTCGCAGTCCTCGCGCGCGAAGCCGGACACCGCGTCACCGGCTGCGACGCCGGCGTCTATCCCCCCATGAGCACGCAGCTCGAAGCTCAAGGCATCGAGTTGATCGAGGGGTACGGGGTCGAACAGATCGCACTGGAACCCGATCTCTTCGTGATCGGCAACGTGGTCACTCGCGGCAATCCACTGATGGAAGCCATCCTCGATCGCGGCCTGCCCTACACGTCCGGCCCGCAATGGCTCGGCGAACATGTCCTGAACGGCAAATGGGTGCTCGCAGTCGCCGGCACGCACGGCAAGACCACCACGAGTTCCATGCTCGCGTGGCTGCTGGAGGATGCGGGTCTCAATCCGGGATTCCTCATCGGCGGGGTGCCGCTCAATTTCGGCATTTCAGCGCGTCTCACGGATTCGAGCTTCTTCGTGATCGAAGCCGACGAATACGACACGGCTTTCTTCGATAAACGCTCGAAGTTCGTCCATTACCGCCCGCGCACGGCGCTTCTGAACAACCTCGAATTCGATCACGCCGACATCTTTCCGGATCTCGGCGCCATCGAAACCCAATTCCACCATCTCGTGCGCACCGTTCCCGGCGTCGGCAGGATCGTGACGAACGGGCGTGAGGACGCACTCGAACGCGTGCTGACGCGCGGTTGCTGGTCAAGTGTCGAGCGTTTCGGCGTGCAAGGCGGCTGGGAAGCGCAGCCGGCCACCGAAGGCGTTCCCGCCGATGAACAATTCGCCGTCTATTGGGAAGGTGAGCGCATGGGCGTGGTCGACTGGCAAGTTCAAGGCGAACACAACCGCCTGAACGCGCTGGCGGCGATCGCGGCGGCGCGCTCGGTGGGCGTTCCGCCCGCGCAAGCGACGCAATCGCTCTCAGCGTTTCGCAACGTGAAGCGGCGCATGGAAGTGAAGGGTAGCGTCGACGGCGTGACCGTGTACGATGACTTCGCGCACCATCCGACTGCCATCGAAACGACGGTGGCTGGATTGCGAACTCGTATCGGCGGGAAGAACCGGATTCTGGCCGTGCTGGAACCGCGTTCGAACACCATGAAACTCGGCACCATGAAAGCGCAACTACCCGCCAGTCTCGCGGGCGCCGACCTGATCTTCGGCTACGGCGCGCACGAAGGCCGCGACAAGCTCGGCTGGGATCTGCAAGCGGCGTTGAGCCCGCTCGGCGACAAAGCCCGCGCGTTCGACGACCTCGCGCTCCTGGTGAAGTCGGTCGTCGCGGCGGCGAAACCGGGCGATCATGTGCTGGTCATGAGCAACGGCGGCTTCGGCGGCGTGCACCAGAAATTGCTGGATGCATTGTCGGCGCGTCCTGCCACGAAGGAGCGTGAGTGATTCTCTATTTGCACGGCTTCCGGTCATCGCCGCAATCGTTCAAGGCTCGATTGATGCGCGCGCGGCTGGAAGAACTCGGACTCAGCCAAGAATGGTGCTGTCCCGTGCTGCCGGTTTCACCGCGCGATGCCATCGCGCTTGCGGAGTCGCTCGCCGCACAGGCAATCGGCCAAGACATCACGCTGGTCGGCAGTTCGCTTGGCGGGTTCTATGCAACGTGGCTCGCCGAAAAGCACGGTTGGCGCGCCGTGCTGCTGAACCCGGCGGTCGTGCCGCAGGAAGACTTGAGCGCGTATATCGGCGAGCAGCCGTTGTGGCATGGCGGCGGAAGTATCGTGGTGGAGCCGTGGCATATCGACGAATTACGTGCGCTTTCCGTACCATCGATCACGCAGCCGGAGCGCTACTATTTGATAGCCGCCACGGGCGACGAAGTGCTCGATTACCGCACCATGCTCAAGCATTATCCCGGCGTGCGAACCACGCTGATCCAGGGCAGCAATCACGCCATCAGCGACTTTTCCAGTTATCTGGATGACGTGCTGGCGTTCTGCGCAGTCCAGCCGCCGGCAGCCGCGGCCTGAATCTTTTCAAGCGCATCCATTTTTCGTTGGCCTGGCGCTTGGCAACCGGGGAACACGCCCGCCTGCACGCCATGCCGACCAACAGTCTTTCGAGAGTACTGAGTGAACGTTTTTTTCGAGGAATCGGGTAGTTTCAAGGCCGGCGCTGTTTTGTCGAAGGCAAACGATGCATTCCAGGTCGAATTGCCGGGCGGACGGCGCGCGAAGGTGCGCGCAAAAGACGTGTTGATCGAGTTCGAGAAACCGAATGCCGCCGATTTGATGCAACAGGCCGACGCCATCGCGAAGGACATCGATCTGGATTTCCTGTGGGAATGCGCGCCGGAGGAAGAGTTTCCGTTCGCGGAGCTCGGCGCGGATTATTTCGGCGATAAATTCGGCGCGACCGAACGCGCCGCGCTCGTCTTGCGCATGCACGGATCGCCGGTGTATTTCCGCCGGAAAGGCCGTGGCCAATATCAGCGCGCGCCGCAGGAACAGTTGCAGATGGCGCTCGCGGGGCTCGAAAAGAAACGGCAACTCGCGCTCGTGCAGGCGGGCTACGAAGAGGAACTGGTCGCCGGCAAATTGCCCGAAGCGCTTGCCGGCAAGGCGATTGGCTTGCTGACGAAGCCGGACAAGAACTCCATCGAATATAAGGCGCTCGAGGGCGCCGCAGCGACGCGCGGCATCTCGCAAGCGCGGCTGATGCTGGAAGTCGGCGGCATTCCGTCGGCGCGTGCATTGCACGAAGCGCGTTTTCTCTCCGAATTTTTCCCGCACGGGACAGGCTTTGCGCCGGTTACCGTGCCGCCGTTGCCGGACGATCTGCCGGAAGCGGACGTTCAGGCGTTTTCTATCGATGACGTCACGACCACCGAAATCGATGACGCGTTTTCCGTCGAACATCTCGCCGATGGCCGCGTTCGTATCGGCGTGCATATTGCCGCGCCGGCGTTGGGCATTACGCGCGGCGACATGATCGATGCCATCGCGCGCACGCGTCTTTCAACGGTCTACATGCCTGGCGACAAGATCACGATGCTGCCGGACAGCGTCGTGGAAGCGTTCACGCTTGCCGAAGGCGGATTGCGGCCGG
The DNA here is from genome assembly GCF_964243625.1 of uncultured Caballeronia sp. Classification (NCBI taxonomy): domain Bacteria; kingdom Pseudomonadati; phylum Pseudomonadota; class Betaproteobacteria; order Burkholderiales; family Burkholderiaceae; genus Caballeronia; species uncultured Caballeronia sp. Next base: position 3,690 of record NZ_CAXTGZ010000314.1, on the reverse strand, counting down.
CGTTGTCGCTTTACATCATCGTGAACCGGGAAACGCAGGAGATCGTCGCCAGCGAGACGCGTGCAGAACGCGTGTTCGTGAAGAGCAATCTTCGGCACAACTATCTCGACGAACATGTCACAGAGGAATCGCTCGCGGCGGGAACGGGCGAATATCCGCATAAGGATGACATCGCGGTGCTGTGGCCGCTCGCGCAGGCGCTGTTCGAAAAGCGTCAGGAAGCCCGTGCCGGTTACGGTTTGCGGCGCGAGGTGCAGCGCAATAACGACTTCAATTTTTATGTGGAAGGCGAACACATCGAGATCACGCCGCGCCGCCGCGGGTCGCCGCTCGATCTGATCGTGGCCGAGCTGGCGATCCTTGCGAATTCATCTTGGGGCGCGTTTTTGAATGACCACAGCGTGCCGGGCATTTACCGCTCGCAGCGCGGGTTTGGCGCGCCGGGTCCGAAGCGCACGCGCATGCAGACCACGCCCGCGCCGCACGAAGGGCTGGGCGTTGCGCAATACGCGTGGAGCACGTCGCCGTTGCGCCGGTATGTCGACCTGGTCAATCAATGGCAGTTGCTCGCGTGCGTGCGGCATGGCGTGACGGCGGCGCTCGTCGCGCCGTTCAAGCCGAAAGATGCCGATCTGTTCGCGGTCGTCCAGGGATTCGATGACCAGTATTCCGCCTACGCCGATCATCAACGGCGCATGGAATTCTTCTGGTGTCTGCGCTGGCTGAAGCAGGAGAACAAGAAGCAGGTCGTGGCGGCGGTGGTGAAGGACGATCTCGTGCGCCTCGATGAAATCCCGCTGATGCTCCACGTCCCCGGGCTCGGCGTGCATGCGCGCGGAACGAAGGTGATGCTGGAAGTGATGAATCTCGATGAACTCACCGTCGAGGCATCGTGCCGCTTGTTGCACGTGATCGATGCACCTTCAGGCGCGGCAACGCAGCCGGAAGAGCCGGAAGAAGAACTGGTCGAAGCGGAAGACCTGAGCGCCGAAAGCGAGGCCGAGGCGCAGGCGGAAGCCACGCCTGCGGAAGAGCCGCAACCGGCTGGCGAAAACACGCCGGACGCGACGGAGCCCGCGCAATGACATCGGGCGTTCGGGGCGAGGGCATCGACCAATACGCGGTGATCGGCAATCCGGTCGCGCATAGCAAATCGCCGTGGATTCACGCGCGTTTCGCCGAGCAGACCGGCGAGCGGATCGAATACGGGCGCGTGCTGGGAACCATTGGCGAATTTGCCGGCGATGTCCGCGCTTTCGTTGAAACAGGCGGTCGCGGCATGAACGTGACCGTGCCGTTCAAGCTCGACGCACACGCTTTCGCCAACACGCTCACGCCGCGCGCTGCGGCGGCGGGGGCGGTGAACACCCTGGCGTTCAACGCGGATGGCGTGCTTGGCGACAACACCGATGGCGTCGGCCTCGTGCGCGATATCGAAGGGAATCTGGGCGTTGGCTTGAAGGGCGCACGCGTGTTGTTGCTCGGCGCCGGCGGCGCGGCGCGTGGTGTCGTGTTGCCCATGCTCGATTGCGGCGTTGCAGCGCTGACGATCGTGAACCGGACGGCATCGAAGGCGCAAATACTGGTCGATCACTTCTCCGATGCCGCCCACGCCGCAAACGTGCGGTTCTCGGGCGGCGGCGCGGACAGCGTGGAAGCGGGCCCGTACGATGTGATCGTCAACGCGACGGCCGGCAGTCTGGACGATGCACTGCCCACGTGCGACGACGCCTCGTTCGGCCCCGGCACACTCGCCTACGACATGATGTACAGCGCGCAGCCGACCGTCTTCATGCGCCACGCCGAAACCCTGGGCGCGCGTTCATCGGATGGACTCGGGATGCTCGTGGAACAGGCTGCGGAATCGTTTTTCCTGTGGCGCGGGGTGCGTCCGGACAGCGGCGCGGTGCTGCGGGCGTTGCGGCTGGAGTTATCGAAGTCAATTTGAAGCGGCTGGCCTTCTCAACAGAACAAGCACGATGACAAGAACAAAATCGCCCGTGCGTCTCGGGCCGGCCCGATGGATTGTCTACGGCATCTCGGTGATGATGATTGCGGTCATCGCCACGCAGGTCTACTTCTTCGCGATGGTCGGCATCTACACGGTGGTGAATCCATCGTCCACGGCGTTCATGCGTTCCGATGCCTGGCGGCTTGCGCAGGATCGTCCCGATCTTTCCATTCAGCGCACGTGGGTTCCGTACGATCAGATATCGCGAAATCTGAAGCGCGCGATCATTGCGTCCGAGGACGCGAATTTCGTCAACAACAACGGTTATGAAACCGATGCCATCCTGCAAGCCTGGGAGAAGAACAAGGCGCGCGGGAAAATCGTGGCGGGCGGCTCGACCATCTCGCAGCAACTGGCGCGGAACCTGTTTTTATCGCGGGAAAAGAGTTATGTGAGGAAGGCGCAGGAACTCGTGATTACATCGATGCTCGAGTTCTGGATGGACAAGGAGCGCATTTTCGAGATCTACCTGAATTCGGTGGAGTGGGGCAACGGCGTGTATGGCGCCGAAGCTGCGGCGCGTTATTACTACAAGACGTCGGCATCGAAGCTGACCGCGTGGCAATCGGCGCGGCTGGCGGTGATGCTGCCAAGGCCGAAATACTTCGATGAACATCGCGGGTCCGCGTATCTGTCGCAGCGGGCGGGGGTAATTGCGAGGCGGATGGGGGCGGCGGAGTTGCCGCAGTGAGTGCGCTTGTGCGTTGATCGGGATGCGGCGCGTGACGAAGGAACGGAAACCCCGCTTGGCGGGGTTTTTTATCTGGCCGTCTACACAGTCCGGTTCCGCTAAGGACAAATTGTTCTGAGAATGTGGAAACTATCCACCAGGCAGCGGCCCAATGCCATTGTTTTCGTATATAGAAACTAAAGGTCAATGCTGAACTCCTAATGATTAGTTTCTTTAAAAGGAAACTATAATGTGGAGTGGGTGTCCAACTTTCATTGTTTCCATATTGCATAACTATGGCTCGATCACTGTCTCCGCATGATCCCAATGTCACAGCGCTCGCCCGAGACATGGCTGCGCTCGGCGCCTTGGTACGCAATCGCCGACTTGAGCAGGCCATGCGCATCGACGACGCCGCCGATCTGCTAGGGGTGTCCGCAAGCGTGCTTTCCCGGCTCGAGAACGGGCATCCGGTCGGCTCGGATCGGCTGCTCCGAGTGCTCGAAGGGTTCGGTTTGATCATGCTGGTGCTTCCGAAGAACGAGTCGACGACCGCATTGCGCGCTTTGAATGAGCCGACCAGTCATGCGAAGGCGTCCCTCCGGGGAGGACAATCCTGATGGCGCATGTGCTCAACGTTTCCACGCAGGACGGCCCGGTAGGGCAACTAGGCTTCGAGTCGCAGCAAGACGTCTACAGCTTTAAATACGATGAAGCCTGGCAGGCCAGGGACGCCGCTTTCCCGCTTTCGCCGCATATTCCGCTTTCGGGCGAGCAGCCGAAACTCGGGACCGTGCATCGCTTCCTCGCAAACCTGCTTCCTGAAGGGCGTGCACTTGAAGTCGCCTCGGTCATGCACCAAATGTCGAAGGACAACACTTTTGGCTTGATGCACATCCTGGGGAAAGAACCGGTCGGCGCGTTGAGTTTCACGGCCCCGGCGCAAAACGCTGCGGCCGGCGAAGAGGGCGGCGTAAATGCGGAGGCGGAGTACACGGCCGATCAGCAG
>NZ_CAXTGZ010000313.1:0-6929 GCF_964243625.1 uncultured Caballeronia sp. | reverse complement strand
GCGGATGCGCGAGCCACTCCCGGCAAGCGCATAGATATTGCCGTCTGCTGCTTCGAGGTTGATCTGCGCGGCCTGCGTGATACCGCGATCAACTACCGTGCCTTTGCTGCTGATCTGCACGAATACCTGGCGGCTGCTCGCCGACTCGTACAGCACCACTTGCTTTCCCACGACGTATTCGGCCGTGCCGTTCGGTGCGCTGACCGAACCTCCGTTCACTACGGCATCGTGCGCGATAAGAAAGATATCGCCGCCACTGGAACTGATCTTGCCGAGATTCACCACCTGCCCATTCGATGACCCCGCAAGCACGAGCGTCCCGCCATTCATGATTGCGGTATCGGACAGATCGAGTGTTGAAGCCACGAATCGACCGCCCGTGCTAATTACGCCGGTCCGACCGACCAGAATGCCTTGAGGGTTGACCAAATACACGCTGCCCGTTGCCTTCAGATTCCCGAGAATTGCCGAAGGCGAGCCGCCGGTCACCCGATTGAGTGTCGTGCCCGAGCCATTGTCAAAGGTGACCGTGTTGCCTGTGCCGATCGAGAAGCTGTGCCAATCGATCACGCCACGGGACGAGGACTGGTTGATCGTGAGCGAACCGGGGCCGCCGCTGATCGCGCCCTGGCCCTGGACGAAGCTGCCATTCTGTGGCAGCGGTCCGGCCGCGTGGGCTACCGGCATGCACCACATGGCGATCGCGAGCGGCACCGGTAGTGCAAGCGTCCGCGTGAAATGCCGGGACCGATACGCGGCAAGCGGTGCGCGGGCAAACCCCAATGTGAAGGGCAGCCCCTTGCGTGATGTCAATGGCGACTCGCTTGCCAGTCTGGATGATTGACGCAACATGACCGCTCCCGAAACGTGGTTCGTGGAAAGCCGGTGCGCGGAACGCAGGTTGTTGCGACCAGGGAAGGCGTGAAAGCCGCTGTACCGCACAGTACATCTAATCATAGCAGTGCGTTCGGAAGGCAAACCGGTATTTGTGCATGCATCCGGTGCTCGCCGGCGGCTTGTCAAGCGGGCTGTGCGCCGGTCGCATGCTCAGAACACCCGCTCAACATTTCACATTCCGATTCACCGCCCGAGCGGTTCGCGCCTTAAGAACCCGGAGATGTTTCGATGTCCGCACTAACTGATTGCAGCCAGTCGATGAACGCCCGCATATGAATCGGTTTGTCAGCGTCATGCGAGATCAACGCGTAGTAAGTAGACCCTAACGACCGCAGTTCAGGAAACGGCGTCTGCAGCCGGCCGCTTGCACAATCGGCCTCGAGCGTTGGAAATGGTCCGATGCCGAAACCTAATGCGTCGGACACGGCTTGCAGCGTCACAAAAAAATGATCGAACCTTAACGTGCGATTGGCTCGAAGCGTGGGGCATCCCGCGGCTTTGACCCATGCTTCCCAGTCGCCCGGACGGGTTTCGCTTGTCAACCAGGTTTCATTGCTCAATTGTTCAACGGTCTTGACGCCTGATCGCAAAATCAGCGCGGGACTCGCAATGACTGTATTCGACTCCCGGAAAAGTGGCCACGTCTGATACTGGCCACTGCTCGGTACTTCCCGTCGTATGGCCATATCGAAACTGCCTCTTAGCGCCGCTTCCGTGGACATGACGGTCGACACGCGCACGTCTACATCCGGGCAGCGCTCAGCGAACGACGGCAATTGGGGTATCAGCCAGCGCATTGCGACCGTGGCCGATGCGCTCACCCGGATGACCTTCAGATGCCGGCTTTTTCCATAGCGCTCCGCAGCATCCGCTATGTGGTCGAACGCCGCTGTGATCTCGCGGGCGAGCGCGCGGGCGTGGGGAGACGCCGCCATGCTTTGCCCGTCCCGGAAGAACAAAGGCTGTCCGAGCCACTCCTCAAGAATTGCGATCTGCCGACTGACGGCGCCGTGCGTCAGGTTCAGCTCTTTGGCTGCGGCCGAATAGCTCCCCGCTCGGGCGGCCACTTCAAAGATACGCAGCGCGTTCAGAGGCGGCAGTTTTTGTCTCATATGTGAGTTCTATGCACAGGGGGAGCGATATTTTATCGATTGTGTGAGCTGATTGAACATCATACGCTGTACTCATTCACCTGAAGGAGACAACCATGACTGAACGAATCAACGTGAATTCCCGGTCCTATCGACTGCCGTCGGTGCCGACGATCATCGTCTGCATCGACGGGTGCGAGCAGGAATACATCAATCAGGCAATCCAGGCGGGCAAGGCGCCTTTTCTTGCGAGTCTGCCTGCCTTTGGCACGGTGACCGCAGGGGACTGCGTGGTTCCCTCGTTCACCAACCCGAACAACCTGTCGATTGTTTGCGGAGCGCCGCCCTCGGTCCACGGTATCTGCGGCAACTTCTTCTTCGATCAGGAAGCGAATGAAGAGGTCCTGATGAACGACGCCAAATATCTTCGAGCTCCGACGATCCTCGCTGAACTCGCCCGGGCCGGCCAGCGCGTAGCGGTGGTGACGGCCAAGGACAAGCTGCGCAGCCTGCTTGGACATCAGATGAAAGGAATCTGCTTTTCAGCGGAAAAGGCAGATCAAGTCAATCTTGTCGAGCATGGGATCGAGAACATCGTGGCACGGGTAAATATGCCGGTGCCCCCTGTGTATAGCGCGGAACTTTCGCAATTTGTGTTTGCCGCAGGCCTTTCCTTACTGAACAACGAGCGTCCCGACTTGATGTATTTGTCGACGACCGACTACGTACAACACAAGCATGCGCCAGGCACGCCTGAAGCGAATGCGTTCTACGAGATGATGGACGGCTATTTCAGCCGATACCACGAACTCGGCGCAGTCGTGGCGATTACGGCCGACCACGGAATGAACGCAAAGACCGATGCGATCGGCAGACCGAATATCGTGTTCCTGCAAGACTTGCTGGACGCTCGTTATGGGCAGGCGTTCGCGCGCGTGCTCCTGCCTATCACCGATCCCTATGTAGTGCATCACGGCGCGCTGGGCGGATACGCGACCATCTACTTGCGCGACCCCGAAAGTCAGCGCGATGTCACTGCCTTCCTTGCCGGCATCGCGGGTGTGGAGGCGGTATTCACGCGGGCGCAAGCGAGCGAAAAATTCGAAGTGCCTCAAGATCGGATCGGCGATCTCGTCGTGCTCGGAGAGCGGCTGACGGTGCTGGGCAGCGCTGCCGACAAACACGACCTGACTGGCCTGACCGTTCCGTTGCGCTCGCACGGCGGACTGTCCGAGCAGCGAGTCCCCCTCATTTTCAACCGCAAGCTGGTGGATGTAGATGACGCCCGGCGCTTGCGTAATTTCGACGTGATCGACATCGCGCTCAATCACCTCGGCTGATACAACAACCCGGCTAGCGCAGCGAAGACTGCGCCCCGCACGGAGACAAGCATGCCCTCAGATACATCAAATAGCCTGGAATCCCAGGCTGTGTTGCGAAGCGCCACCTTTGCCCAGTACAAATGGCGCGCGCTGGTCGGCGTCACGTTTTGCTACTTGTTCTACTACACCGGACGCCAGACCCTCGGCTTCGCCGTCGCCGGTATCCAGCACGATTACGGCTTGTCGAAATATCAGATAGGCTGGATCAGCGCGACCATGCTGTGGTGTTACGCCGGCGGCCAGTTCGTCAACGGCAATCTCGGCGACAAACTCGGCGGCAAGGCCATGATGATCGGTGGAGCGGTCCTGTCATTGGCGGCGAACTGGGTCTTCAGTTTCGGCCACACTTTTTTGTTCTTTCTTCTCGCGTGGGGAGCAAACGGCTACTTCCAGTCGATGGGTTTTGCACCCGGCAGCCGCTTGCTGTCGAACTGGTGGGGTCACACGAATCGCGGTTTTGTTTATGGTGTGTACATCGGCTTTTCCGGCTTCTCTTCGGTGCTCGCTTACGTCTTCCCGGTCGTCATCCTGGGCGCGATGCATCTCGACTGGATCTGGATCTTCAGGCTTGCGCCATTGTCGATGCTGCTCGGCGCACTGGTCTTGTTGCTGTTCGTATCGGAGCGTCCGGAAGACCAGTCAATACGTTCGGCAGACCCCGCGGACGATACACCCCGTCTTCCAGCGCAAGACGAGCTGACCAGCGCGCAGCGATACTCGATCGTGCTGCGGAACTGGAAGCTTTATATCACCGGGCTCGCCATCGGTTTGCAGAACGCCGCGCGCTATGCATTGGTCGTCTGGGTGCCCGTGCATTATCTCGGCATGGACTGGAAGAGTTCGGCGGCGCTGATCGATCCGAAGTGGATCACCATTGCCTTGCCCATAGGAATGGCGCTAGGTTCGCTGTCGAATAGCTGGATATCCGACGTGCTGTTCCAGGGAAGGCGTTACCTGGCCATCGTCTGGTACATGGTGCTGGCATCGACCACCGCGATCATCATGATGTTCATCCCGCACGCCAGCATGCTCGCGATCGGTTTGCTGTTTCTTTGCGGATTCTTCGTCTTCGGGCCGGCGTCGTCGTTCTGGGCGCTTTGTCCGGATATTTTCGGACGTCGCGTTGCAGGTACTGCGACTGGTGTTCTCAACACCATGTCTTATATCTTTGCGGGCATTGGCGAGCCGGTGATCGGCCATATTATCGACTCGACCGGGAACACAGCAATCATCTTCCCGATCGTCGCAGGACTGTGCGCGGCCAGCGCCGTGCTGTCGATGTCGATCAAACGCTGAGGGCGCAAACCGGTTGCGCTGCGGGTCAGGACGTTTCGGACTGTCCGACGATCACACTTCGCCAATTTTGGTGCTGAACAGCGCTCAACCTGGCGGAGGGCGCTCTTATACGGTTCTCACGTAATAATCAAATGCGGCCACGAGTTGCTGGATCGCCTGATCGAGGTCATCTGCCGGCGCTCCTAAGGGCTGAGTCAGGCGCATCGCTTCCTTCGACGCCAAGGATTCCAGCAACCCGGCGGTCAGCTCATCGTAGCGATTGGCCCGCTCCCGGTCGTCTGCGTCGGGTTCTCCGCGCCGAAGGACTTCGATCACCGCGGCGGCGCCACAAACCACTCGCACCGCGACGGTCAAGTTCCGCAGTTGTTCGAGCCGCGCAGAGCGCCGCTGGCCCTCCAGGAGCATACGTTCTCTCGCAACTTCAAGCCGTGAGCTGGCCAGACCGGCTTCGCGTTGCAGGCTATCGAGCATGGCAGTCGATTCTCCAGTCATCCGAAGCGCGGCGGATGCGAACGCCATGTTGGCAGAAAGCGCGGCTGAGATCGCGGCATTCAGCGCATCACTCGCCTTCAGCGGCCAGAAAAGAAAGCTCGCCGCCACACCGACGCAGGCGCCGACAAATTCGTTTGTAAGACGAGCGACAATCAATCCCTCTGCCGGGTGGATGAAATCCGACATCAGCATGAACATCGGCGTCAGGAAGACAACAAACAGGCCGTAGTTCACCAGCCTCAATGCAACGGTCACCGCAGCGAGCGGCAAACTTGCCAACGTTACCGCCAGCGGTCCGGACAGACTCGTCAGAAGAACAGCGGCGATCGCTCCACCGATGAGGCTGCCGCATGCACGCTCCAGCACGCGCAACCATGTATTGGTGGAGACCGGTTGAGTCACGACGATTGAAGCGATCGCGCCCCAGTATGCAAACGTGACATTGAGCGATGTGCCGATCGCGAAAGCGAGCACCGATGCGACAGCCACCCTCAGCGCATGGACATAGACCAGTCTTTCGATTTCGACCGCACGAGTGTCGGGAGGCGAGGGCGTCCCAGGGGCCATATCAAGCGCGTATCGACCGTCTGTGAGGCGAGCGATGGCGCTTGCCGCAATGGCAATGGCAGTTGCTGTCTGGTCCGTCCGTTCAGCCGCTTGTCGCAACAGCGCTTCACGCTGCCGGCGCGTGAGATAGGTAGCCGCCAATTCGGAACCGTGCCCGTCTGATTTTCGCGAATGCGACTGGCGGCAGTGTAACGATTTCGGCCTTCGAGATCGCGGACTGGGTCGTTGGCAACCGATCATTCCGCTCGACTTTACCTGCTACGATGACTTTGTCCATTCAAGGAGAAGCGCTCGATGACGAACGTAGAAGCGCTTCGCGCATTTTATGCACGATATATAACAGCGAAAGGCGCGTGCAGAGACCCGAGAATCGAGGACGCATTTGCGATGGTCGAAAGGGAAAAGTACCTGGGCCCCGGTCCATGGAACGCTTACACGCTGACGGGATACGTCTCGACCGACACATCCGACCCTGCCGTTCTCTATCAGGACATTCTAATCGGGCTCAAGACCGATCAAGGCATCAACAACGGCGAGCCGAGCCTCCATGCACGCTGTCTGGACGCTGCGGCCATCTCGCCGGGCGAGACCATCACACACATTGGTTCGGGAACCGGCTATTACACGGCACTTCTCGCGCTTCTCACCGGGGAAGCCGGGCGCGTAACCGCTTATGAGATTAACCCGGGGCTCGGTGCGCATGCGACGTCGAACCTTGCTCATCTGGCGCACGTTCGGGTGCTGGATGAAAGCGGAGCTGATGCGGTGCTGCCGCGATCGGATCTGATTTACGTGAGCGCAGGCGCGACGCACCCATTGAATGGCTGGATCGAAGCACTCAATGAAAGCGGCCGTCTGATCTTCCCATTGACGCCGAACCGCGGTCTGGGCGGCATGCTGCTTGTGACACGCGTCGCCGCAGACTCATACGCGGCAAAGTTCATTTGCCCGGCGACGTTCATCGAATGCATCGGCGCTCGCGATGATGCGACCGGGGAATCTTTGGTCAACGCGTTCGAATCAAATACTCACGATGCCGTCAAGTCGCTGAGGCGAAAAACTCCCGCGGACCAATCTGCGTGGTTCGTGGGGGACGATTGGTGGCTGTCGACCTCCGAGCCGCTCGATGCCGCTGATTGATATCGAGGTCGCATCGCCTGACGACGTTCAGTGCACTACTGCTGGGACGTCAGGGCATCTTTGG
>NZ_CAXTGZ010000312.1:0-6946 GCF_964243625.1 uncultured Caballeronia sp. | reverse complement strand
CACCGTGGCCTCCGCCATGCCCACCCCCGCCATGACCAGCGCGATAACCGCTCAATAGCTTGTCCAGAAGTCCCATATCGTGCTCCGTTTTCAGTTGTTTGCATCTCGCGTGCAGAAAATTACCCGCGAGTCATTTGCGCAGCAGGCGTAATCCGTTGCTGACTACCAGCAGGCTTGCGCCGACGTCAGCAAATACCGCCATCCACATCGTTCCCATTCCCATCAGCGTCAATGTGAGGAAAACCGCTTTGACGCCAAGCGCAAGCGTGATGTTCTGCACAAGGATGCTATGAGTCGCTTTCGACAAACGCACGAAGGCAGGGATCTTGCGAAGGTCATCGTCCATGAGCGCGACGTCGGCCGTTTCGATCGCCGTGTCGGTTCCCATGGCGCCCATTGCAAAGCCGATGTCGGCGCGCGCAAGAGCAGGCGCGTCATTGATGCCGTCGCCGACCATCCCGACCACCGACCCGTCCGCGGACAGATCGACAATCGCCTTGAGCTTGTCTTCAGGCAACTGATTTCCGCGCGCTTCATCGATCCCGACCTGCTTTGCGATCGTGTTCGCGGTGTACGGGTTGTCGCCCGTCAGCATGGCGGTGCGGATGCCGAGCGCGTGCAGGTCTTCGACCGCTTCCCGGCTGCTTTCTTTCACCGTATCGGCGACTGCGAACAGAATGAGCACATGGGTCGGACTGCTCAACATGACAACGGTCTTGCCTTGTCGTTCCAGCGACTCCAGGGTTGCCTCGAGTGAAAGCGAGCATAGTCCGAGCTCTTCAACGAGCCGGTGATTACCAAGCGTATAAGTTTTTCCCTCCACCACGCCACGCACTCCGCGTCCGGGAATCGCCTCGAAACTGTCGACCGGCATGCGAATGAACCCGGCGGTATCTCCTGCCTTGGCAATCGACAGCGAGACCGGGTGATCTGACCGGCCGGCGAGACTGGATGCAATCCGCCTGCATTGTTCGAGATCGGCTTGGTCATCGACCGTTTGGACGTCGGTCTGGACAGGCTTGCCGTGGGTGATGGTTCCGGTCTTGTCGAGTGCGAGCCACGTCAGCTTCCTGCCTTCTTCGAGATAAACGCCGCCCTTGACCAGAATGCCCTTGCGCGCTGCTGCGGCGAGGCCGCTCACGATCGTGACGGGGGTCGAGATGACGAGCGCGCACGGACACGCGATCACGAGTAATACAAGCGCCTTGTAAATCCAGTCTTGCCAGCTACCGCCGGAAATAAGCGGTGGCACGATTGCTATGGCGAGCGCGACCGCAAACACGATGGGCGTATAGATGCGCGCGAATTGATCGACAAAGCGTTGAGTCGGCGCTTTCGCACCCTGGGCTTCTTCCACTGCATGGATGATTCGCGCAAGGGTCGTATTGCCGGCGATCGCGGTGACCCGGAACTCGAACGAGCCCGCTTCGTTGATGGTCCCGGCAAATACGGAGTCACCCTCGGTCTTGTCGACAGGCAAGCTTTCGCCGGTGATCGGGGCTTGATTGACGGTCGACCGTCCGGATACAACCGTGCCATCCAGACCAATACGTTCGCCGGGCTTGATCCGAACGATCGCGCCTATGACGACCGCCTTGGCATCGACGTCCTCCCAGGTGCCGTCCGGCTGGCGCACCGTCGCTTTGGCCGGCGTGAGTTGCATCAAACCCTGTATGGCGTTGCGCGCGCGATCGAGCGCTTTCGCCTCGATGAGTTCGGCAACGGTGAAGAGCACCATCACCATCGCGGCCTCGGGCCATTGTCTGAGCACGAGCGCGCCGGTGACGGCGATGCTCATCAGCGCGTTGATGTTCAGGTTGCCGTTGGAGAGGGCGACCCAGCCCTTTTTATACGTGGTCAACCCGCAGGCAACGACAGCAAGAATTGCCAGGGCCGCGGATAACCACATCGACGCCCCCAGCCAGCCCACCGCTTCTGAGCCGATGGCAGCAACCCCGGCCAGCGCGAGAGGCCACCATGGTTTGCTGGTTGCGGCCACCGCGGTGTCGAGCCGGCCAGTCGAGTTCGGCAATTCAGGAATGAATCCGAGCGACCGGATCGCGTCCGCAATGGACTCGAGCGCGTCCGGGGCATGTTCGACCGTGATGACGCGCTGAATGAGATTGAACTCCATGCCTTCGACAGATTTCATTGTTCCGAGCTTCTTTCGAATCAGTGCTTCTTCAGTCGGACAATCCATCTGCTTGATACGGATCGGAGTACGAACGTTCTTGCCGGCTTGCTGCGGACTGTCGAGCTTTTGCGTCGGGCGATCGGGCTTGAAACTTGTATCGGACATGGTGACTTCCTTGCTGGAATCGTGCATCCAGTAGACACCCTGCAGCCCCTATAAGGTCAAGTCAATCTTGGCGATAAGTGTGATATTTGGTGCGATCGTAAAAACAGCCCGGTGCATAGGCAAGTCGATCTTGGCCAACCGCGCGGAGGTTTTCAAAGCATTACGCTATGGAAAATAAGGAAAGCGAATCAATGGAACTTATCGGAGTGATGCGTGTAACGGGAAGAGATGATGAAGCATTGAATCAAAAGCGATGGTTTTGACGGCGACAGCCACGCGCCAGACGTGGCAGTCGTGATCGATCAGGAAAGCTGCTGAGCGAGCGTCTTTGTAAGCGGCGTATCCACGTTACCCGTGTGCAACGTCGTGACCGGCTCGATCAAGACAATCCAGCACTCCTCTTGCGCCACCGGGTTGTGCAGCACGCCACGCGGCACGACATGCATGCTGCCTTGCGCCAGCGGCACCACACGCCCGTTCTCGTACTCCATGCGCAGGTTGCCACGCACGATATAAAACAACTCGTCCTCACCCTCGTGGCTATGCCATGCAAGTTCGCCGCACACTTTCGCCACCTTGACGTATTGATCGTTGACCTGGGCCACGACCTTCGGCGACCAGAAGTCCTGAATTGCGTCGAAGGCGGACATCAGGTCGAAGGATTCGGCAAACAACATCGTGTTCATTTTTCATCTCCACATTGGAATGATCGATACCGCTAGCAAAAGGGCCATCGACCCGTTCAGAAGCCGCCATTGTCGCGGCGTCTTCAACAAGCGTGCAAACATCACGCCGGCGGCGCACCAGATAGACAAGGACACGCACGCGGCCAACGCGAAGGCGCCTCCAAGCAGCGCCGCGAGGTGCAGCGGACCGTCCGACAACACGGCGAAGGACGCCGCCGCGCCAAGCGCCATGGCCCAGCCTTTCGGGTTGAGCCACAGCAAACAGGCACCGCCGACAAACGTGGCGGGCACCGCGCTGCCTTTGCCCGCCGCCGGCGGCCCGCTGCGCGCAATTTTCACGGCCAGCCACAGCAGGTAAGCCGAGCCGATGACTTTCATGCCGGTCTGCAACGAGGGCGCGGCGAGCAGGATGCCCGCCAGACCCGCTGCGGCGGCAGCAGCAAGCGTACCGAGCCCGACTGCAATACCGGCCAAAAGCGGCGTTGACTGGATGAATCCGAAGCGCGCGCCCGATGCGGTCGCGAGCGTCGTTGCGCCGCCGGGCGATAGCGTGGCAATCGTGACAAACAACGCGAGTGGGGCGATCGAGTGGGCAGACATGGCCATCCTTGCAGGAGACCGGAGTGTAAGCACTTGCTGTCCATTAGTGAAACGACGAATCATGATGGCGTCCATTACGAGACATAATGCACCCATGAACCGAAATCTCGACATTACGCTCGTCCGCACATTCGTGGCGGTGGCCAACACCGGCAGTATGACCATTGCAGCTAATGCACTCCACCTGACGCAGGGTGCAGTCAGTCAGCAAATCAAGCGGCTTGAGGAAACTTTCGATTGCCTCTTGTTCGAGCGCGACGGCCGGCGGCTCGAACTGTCGCCCGTCGGCGAGCGGTTCCTCGGCAAGGCAAAGCTGCTGCTTGGCATGAACGACGAGATCTGGAACGACATGACGGCCCGCCCGCTCGAAGGCAAGCTGAAGGTCGGCGTGCCGTACGATCTGGTCGGGACCCATTTCCCGCCGGTGTTCAAGGCGTTCAGCGAGGCTTATCCGAACGTCGAGGTTTCACTCATGTGCGCAACGTCACCGGAACTGATCGATGCGATCGGCGCCGGCTCGCTCGACCTCGCTGTGGTAGAGGAGACCGCCGACGCTGCGAGCGGCGAATGCCTGCGCATCGAGCAACTCGTTTGGGTCGGCGCGCGCGGCGGGAATGCGCATCTCAGGCGGCCGCTGCCTATATCGATGGTCGCCGATTCGTGTTGCTTCAGGCCCGTCGTGCTTGGAGCGCTGCGGGAACGGAGCATCGAATGGCGCACCGTGTTCGAGAGCGGCAACATCGAGGCGACGACCGCCACCGTGCGCAGCGACATGGCGGTCACCGCATGGCTTGCATCGACGATTCCCGGCGACCTCGCAATCCTGCGGGGCGAAGATGATCTCCCGGCCTTGCCAAACTTTGCGATCAGTCTGCGCTTGCCATCGGTCGCGCCCTTCATCGCGCAGGAGTTCGCCCGATATGTGCGCGAACGGTTGGTGCGGGTTTCGTGACAGGGGAGGCAGTTCCCGCTCCGGGGCCTTAGCGCCTGCCGCAGGCCTTTGGACAAGGCCTGCACTGCCTGCCGGCTTTATTCATCAACCGTCTCCGGCACGAACACGGGGCCGCAAGGGCTCGTGCGCATGCCACTCGCCAGGCGCTTCCACGGCAGATCGGCGGGATCGGCGGTCATGGGTCCGGGCGCCTTCGCGACAAGCACCGCATGGGCGATGGGTTCGAAATCGGCACGAAAATGCACCGAACTCTTGTTGACAAGCACTTTCATGGATTCCGGCTCGATGCCGGCTACCCGGTACAGATTGCGATCGAGCATCTGCGCCTTGGACGAACTCACGGCGACCAGCACATCGTCGACTCGCAGGCACGCAACGGGACCGAGTTCGGCTTGCATGCCGTTCATCATTGGACCATCGTAGCGGCAACGTCCATCGGAGAGGAACATCACTTCGAAGTTGCCGTTGAACGGTGTATCGCCCGGTACGCCCGACCGGCCTCCGAGCGACAGATCGAGTCGCGCGCCCACGCCGGCCCGATGCGCCGCTGCCGCCGCTTCGGGATCGCAGATGAGGCCGAACGCTGCGCCTTGCGCGCGATGCCGCACGAGCGCGTGCAGCATCTCCATGGTGTTGGCGTCGCCACCGGCGCCGGGGTTGTCCTGGGTATCGGCGATCACGACCGGACGGCTCGCCCCGGTGGCCAGATGCATTGCTTCCTGTACGGCTTCATCGGGCGACAAGAACGGCACACGCCATGCGGCTTCCTGATCGATCATGCGGTTAAAGAGTGCATCGACAGCCGCTTGCGCTGCGTGCGTCGTATGACCATAAGCCCAGATGACAGGCCCGCATTCGGGAAAGTCGGCCGCCGGAAAGCCCGGCGCAAACGACACGGACACGACCTCGCCGGTTTCCAATGCACCGACATGCTCGTACATGCCGCGCGATGGTTCGAGCAACGTGCACATGCCGTTGATCGGAATCAGGAAGGGAAGGCGCCGCGATGCGCGGTGCAGGGTCTCGCCTGCCATCAGCCGCTCGAGCAGCGCGGCGGCGCGCGCGCCGGTATCGGCCATGTCCACATGCGGATACGTCCGATAAGCGACGAGTGCATCGGCCGAGCGCAACATGCGCTCAGTCACGTTTGCATGCAGATCGAGCGACGCCACGATCGGTACGTGCTTGCCAGCCACCTTGTCGATCACATCGATCACATTACGCACCCGCTCGAGCAGTTCGCCTTCGCCATCATCGACATGCTCGGCCACCATCGCACCATGCAGGTCGAGATACACCGCGTCGAACTTGCGTGTGCGGGCCGCTTCGACGATCTCGCCGGTGATCCGCTCGAATGCGTCGACGGTCACATGCGCCGAGGGACTCGCGCCCGCCCAGATCACCGGCACGAGCGTGTGGCCGGCCGCTTCGGCCGCGCGGATGAAACCGCCTGCGGGAATGTTGACGTCGCGCAGCCCGAGGACGTCTGCACCGCGCGACATCAGCGGGAATCCCTCGCCGCGCTCGAAGTTTTCGTATGCCGCTTTCGATGGAGCGAAGGTGTTGGTTTCGTGCTGGAAGCCTGCGAACAGGATGGTGCGTGCTTGATGAGACAAGATAAGACCTCTCGAAGAAAGTAGGCGTCAGCGCGATGCCGGCGCGGCCGCCGGGCGCATCATGATCAACACGAGCGCACCGAACGCGAGCAAGCCGGCCATCACGTACAGACCGGCCTGGAGACTGCCCGTCGCGGTGCGCGCCCAGCCGATGATCGTAGGACTGAGGAAGCCGCCAGTGAGGCCGATCGTGTTGATGAGGGCGATACCGCCCGAGGCCCCATCGCCCTTGAGGTAGTCCGGCGGCATCGCCCAGAACACCGTGTAGGCAACCCACATCATTGCGGTGGCGATGGTGATGCAGATGAGCGAGATTGCGAGTTGTCCGCCGTAGAACGTGGCGATCGCAAGCGTCACGGCACCGATCAGCGCGGGAATGGCGCTGTGATAACGGCGCTCGCCGCGGCGATCGGAACTGCGTCCGACAACCGTCATCGCAATCGCCGATGCAATGTATGGGATCGCGGAATACAGGCCGATCTGCATGGTGTCGGTGACGCCATCGGCTTTAAGGATCGTCGGCAACCAGAAGCTGACCGCGTAGATCCCGCAGATGAAGCAGAAGTACGGCACGGCCATCAGATAGACACGCGGGTCCTTCGCGACCTGCGCGAACGAATGATGAGTGCTCGACGATTCGACTTCCGATGCAAGCAGACGCTTCTCTGCGTCGTTCAGCCAGCGGGCATCGGCGGGGCGATCGTCGAGGACGAACAGCGCGAGAATGCCGAAGATCACGCAGGGCAAGCCTTCGACGAGGAACATCCACTGCCAGCCGTCGAGACCGTGCGCG
>NZ_CAXTGZ010000311.1:0-6949 GCF_964243625.1 uncultured Caballeronia sp. | reverse complement strand
CGGCACGATCACCGGCGCCGGGTCGCTCACGAAGGGTGGCGCAGATACGCTGACACTGACCGGCGACAACACCTACTCGGGCGGCACGAAGATCAACGCCGGCACCTTGCAGCTCGGCAATGGCGGCACGACGGGCAGCGTGAGCGGCAATATCGTCGATAACGGCACGGTTGCGTTCAACCATTCCGGCACCATCACCTATGGCGGCGTGATCAGCGGCACGGGCGGCGTGGTCAAGGACGGATCGGGGCAACTCAACCTCAACGGGACAAGCACGTATTCGGGGCCGACCCTGGTGAACGCGGGTACGTTGGCGGTGAATGGTTCCATCGGCAATTCGACGGTCACCGTGAACAGCGGCGGCACGCTCGGCGGGACCGGCAAGGTCGGCGGCCTGATCGTGAACACAGGCGGCACCGCGGCGCCCGGTGCCGCGAATACGACGCTCGACGTGGGCGGCAACGTCAGCTTCGCGCCGGGTTCCACGTACCAGGTGCAGGTCACGCCGCAGCAAGGCAATTCCATCGATGCAAGCGGCACCGCGGCGCTTGGCGGGGGCACGGTGCAGATCAGGCCATCGACGGGAACCTATGCGCCGAATACGACCTACACCATCCTTACGGCGGGCGGCGGCGTCACCGGCACGTTCGCCAGTACGGTCTCGAGCCTCGCGTTCCTTACGCCGACACTCGGCTATGGTCCGAACAGCGTCTTCCTGACACTCAAGCCGAACGGCAATTCGTTTGCCGATGTCGGCACCACGCAGAACCAGCGTGCGGTTGGCACCGCGCTCACCGCGATGGGGCCGGGCACGCCGATCTACGACGCGCTCATCACGCAGGACAAACCCACGGCGCGCATCGCGCTGAACAACATGTCGGGCGAGATTCACGCGAGCGCGAAAAGCGTGCTGCTCGACGACAGCCATTACATTCGCGATGCCGTGTCCGACCGCATGCGCCAGGCGCTGGCGCCATCGACGGGGCCGCTGGCAGCGCTCGCATCCGGGCCGGCTTCGTGTCTCGATGATGCCGGCGATCGCATCGATGGCAACGACAAGGCCGCCGACATCACGTCGCGAGGCGCATGCAACCTCAAGCCGCGTCTGTCACCGGTGGCCTGGGGCCAGGCATTCGGTTCGCAAGGCCGGCTTGGCAGCGATGGCAACGCGGCAAGCGTCGATCGCAGCAGCACGGGTTTCGTGATCGGCGCCGATACCGCCATCAACGACACCTGGCGCGTCGGCGCGGCCGGCGGCGTGGGCCATACATCGTTCGATACCAGCGCGCAGGACGCATCGAGTTCGATCGACAGCTATCACCTCGCGCTGTATGGCGGCGCCCAGTTCGGCGCGCTCGCGGTGCGTGTCGGTTCGGCGTACACGTGGAATCACGTGCGCGTGGACCGCAGCGCGAGCTTCGCGGGCTTCTCCGATAACCCCTCGTCGAGCTACAACGCCGGGACCGCGCAGGTCTTCGGCGAAACCGGTTACGCGATACCCGTTGGCAACGTCGCGCTGGAACCGTTCGCGGGGCTGGCGTACGTGAACCTGCACACCGATGGCTTTGCCGAAAGCGGCGGCGCGGCGGCATTGCAAAGCGGGAACGATACGCAGAACCTCGTGTATTCGACCTTGGGTGTTCGTGCGGCTACACGTCTGGAACTGAGCAGCTCGACGGCTATCACGCCGCGTGCGATGGTCGGCTGGCGTCACGCATTCGGCGATGTCACGCCGACGTCGCGGCTTGCTTTCGGCGCAAGTGCAACGACGTTCTCGGTGGCGGGCGTGCCGATCGCGCGTGACACGGCGGTGGTCGAGGTCGGGCTCGACGTGAGTGTTGGCAAGAGTGCCACGGTGGGAATTTCGTATTCCGGCCAGTACGGCGGGGGGTATCGCGATAATGCGATTCAGGGGAATGTGATGTGGCGGTTTTGAGGGGTTGAGTGCGGCGGTCGTGGGGTTGATCGCAGCGGCTGCGATCAACCCCACGCTTACTGCCAAAAATCAGCACGAACGAAACGGGCGGCCCAAGCGCGCAACCAAACCTCCTGTACGATTGACGCCTCAATCCAGAGGCGGAGCGCCCAAGGCTCATGAACCTGCAACGATCCCGTGCACGCAATGCCCTTGCGCTGCTCGCCGCATTCCTGATGTGCATGCTCCGCCCCGCGTTCGCGGCCGACACCATGGAGACCGAACAACCATCCACCACGATCAGCGACGTCCACGTCTTTACCATCGCTGACGATGGTTCCCTCACCGAAGACGATGAAATCACGCTGAAAGCCAATACATCCGCAGGTATCGGCGATGTCGCGCAGCGGTATGTCTGGTTCGACAAATCCACATCGACGGTCCAGGTCAGCGACGCCTATTCCGTCAGCGCCGATGGCACCCGCCATGACGTTGCCCCCGACCAGATCCGCGAGATCCAGGAACCGCGCTCCGCCGGCGCCCCGACCTTCGCCGACGGCCGCCTCAAGGCGGTGATCTTCCCTGCCGTCGATGCCGGGTCGACCGTGCATCTGCGTTTTCACAAGACGGTGTCGAAGTCGGTCATTCCCGGACAGTTCGATTATTTCGTGGAGCCCGCCCGCGGTCCCGTTCAAAGCCAGACGCTCGTCTTCGACCTGCCCGAAGACAAGCCGCTTTACGCCGATGCGCGCGGCTACAAAGCCCTGTCGCCTGTCACGCACAACGGCCGCACGCGCTACGAATTCGCATACAGCACGCTGCACTACGACCGCGTTGAAGCGGGTGCGGTCGGCTACGTGCAATTCGGCGATCGACTGATGGTATCGACGTTTTTCGATTACAAAAGCTTCGCGGCGAGTTATCGCGATGGCGCCATCGATCCAACCGCAAACGATCCCGCCATTCGCAATCTGGCTGAATCGCTGACGCGTAACAACGCCACCTCCCGCGAAAAAGCCGCGACGCTCTACGACTGGGTTCGCCACAATATTCGCTACGTATCGCTTTATCTGGGGCAAAGCCCCGCCGTCCCGCACAAGGCGTCGCAGATCCTCGCGAACCGCTATGGCGACTGCAAGGACTACGTGGCGCTGTATGGGGCGTTGTTATCGGCGGCCGGAATCGAGAACGAGCCGGCGCTGGTCGCGCTCGGATCGGTGTACACGTTACCGTCGGTGCCGGGCTACGGCGCGAGCGCGATCAATCACATCATCACGTGGCTGCCGGGCTTGAATATGTACGCCGATGCCACCGCTTCCGCCGTCGAGTTCGGATATCTGCCGCTTGCCG
This sequence comes from uncultured Caballeronia sp., assembly GCF_964243625.1. Lineage (NCBI taxonomy): Bacteria > Pseudomonadati > Pseudomonadota > Betaproteobacteria > Burkholderiales > Burkholderiaceae > Caballeronia > uncultured Caballeronia sp. Next base: position 3,684 of record NZ_CAXTGZ010000311.1, on the reverse strand, counting down.
AGATGGATCGGCCGGCATTGCTCGTTGGCGATGGCACGCTCACACGGACACCGCCAACGCAGCCGCTATCACGCGATGTGCGTTTGCAGATCGCGGTAGCGCCGGATGGATCAGCGGCGTTTTCGTCGCAAGTTGAAGATGGGGGGTGGAGCGCGGGACCCGAGCGCGCGATCCTGCGGCACGCGGCGCCCCAGCGCCGTCAACAAATCGGCGATGCCCGTCTGCATGCGACCGGGCTGCGCGGCGCTGCGAGCCTGACGGCAAGCGACCTGGATGCCACCGGCACGCCTGTCACCACGACAATACGCGGCACGCTCGATGACGTCGTGTGGTCAACCGGAACCACGGCATTACCGGCGCTCACGAGTTTGTCGGGCGGCATCGCATCGCAAGTCGAGAACCTGCTTGCCGAACGCGTTCGCACGCAACCGTTCGTGTGCATTGGCGGCAACTTCAACGAAGTCGCGCAACTGAGCTTGCCGAAGACCGTGCGCGTGAATGACGTCCCTGCGGACACCAATATCAGCGATACGTTCTTCACGTATTCATCTCGCTATGTATTCGATCCTGCGACCAACCTGCTCCAGACCGAGCGTCATCTGCAGGCGAACTTCGGCAAGCAGGTGTGCTCGCCCGCCGAGTTCGCCGCCATGCAGCCGGCGTTGAAACGCATTGAACGGGATACGAAGTCGCAGGTCGTCGTCAAGTCGACGACGAATTGAACGACATCAGGCGGCAGCCTTGGAAAAGTCCTGCTCGCCGCCAAGCGTATCGACGATATCCGCCAGCATCTTTGCGAGCTCGCCCGTCATCAGCGTGAAGTCGGAATCGAAGACTTCGTCGTCACCGTGCGCGGTGGGATCGGCTGCTTCCTTGATGACATCGAGCGGCGTGATGCGCTTGATGGTCAGTGACGGCGTCAGCACGAAAGAGATCCGGTCCTGCCACGTCATCGCAAGACGCATGCATTGCTTGCCCGCTTCGATATGACGGCGCATGTCGTCGATCTCGAGCGCATGGCCCACATAACGCACGGTCGCGTTGCCTTCGCCGCTCGAACGCAGCTCCGTGTCCTGATCGAGTGAAAAGCCACCGGGACCTTCTCCCGACAGCAGCCAGTCCGTCATTGCCGCGACCGGCGCCATTGCGACACGCACGCTTGCAAGCGGCAATTGATCGATCGATTTCACGAGCAGACCGAGGACGTCGTCAGCGAGCGTGGGCGATGCTGCATCGATCACGAGCCAGCCGTTGACGGTATCGATCCACACGCGTGTATCGCGGCGAATGCTGAAGGCGCGCGGCAGGAGTTCGTCGGTGACTTGTTCCTTGAGTTCGCGCATTTGCTTGCGGCCAGGCTTGAATCCCTGCTGCTCTTCCAGCTCAGCGGCGCGTTCCTTGACGAACTGCGTCACCACCGAGGCCGGCAGCAACTTCTTTTCCGCGCGCGCGACGAGCAGCATCTGGCGATTCTTGGCATAGACGAGTGATCCGTCATCGCGCGGCGATGCCCAGCCGTGGCTCTGCATTTCCACGCCGCCGCCCGGCACGAACGCGTGCGGAGCAAGCCATTTTTCGATCTGTTCAGGAGTGACGGCCCAAGGGGCCGGGAGACGATGAAGCTGAAGGTTCTTGAACCACATAGGCATCCGGGCAAAACGCACTATTCTATAGGACAGTGAACAGGCGTTTGCACAAATGAACCTCGACATGCGGCAAGCAGTATCGGCAGACTCTGAATGGTTGTACGAGACCTACAAAGAAACGATGGTCGGCTTCGTCACCCAAGCGACCGGCTGGGACGAACACGCTCAACGAACGGGATTCGCGAAAAGCCTTCGCCAGGGTTCGTGCAGGATCGTGATGCAAGGCGACGAGCGTTGCGGGTTCGTGCACTGGGAGGTCGAACCGGATCTGGTCTGGCTGCGGATGTTGTGCGTCGTTCCTGCGGTGCAGCGGCAAGGCATCGGACGGAAAATGCTAAACGACATGGCGTCGTTGGCGTACAGCTTGAACAAGCCGCTTTACCTGCATGTCTTCCGATGCAACAGGATCGCGTATGCATGGTATGGCCGGGTGGGTTTTGTCGAGACAGACGATGATGCAACAATCGCTACATTGATGCTGGGCGGCGGGTAGAACCGGAACCGCCCAACTGAAGCACAGGTTCTAGAGCTCGGCAATCTGCGTGGTCAGTTCCCTGATCATCCCGCCCAGATACATGGCCGTTTCTTTTCCCGATTTCTCCGGGTTGTTAAAACTGCATGCCACGATTTCCTTCAGCAAGCCCGCTTCGAGCGCTGCCTGCACCATTTCGACTGCTTTCCTTGCTGCCTCGTCCCTGGCGTACACGGTCATGGTCGTCCCCTCGAGTGGCCGATATCGGCTGGTTCGATTCTACGCGCGTGCTGACAGCGTGCCGCTTGACGACGACACGTTTTAAATGGTGCAACGCAGGGACCATGCGATGAACGGATGATGGCGCGAAATGCGCGCCATCATCCGAGGTGTTTGAAGCGGGGCTGCAAGCTCACTCGCCGCCCCTGGCTCGCTGAAAATGTTTGGCAACAACTTTCGAGGAGAACGCGAGTTGTTTTTAATTTATCCGAAAAACGCGAGTTGCTCAACGGCAATCGCGTTTGTCTGAGGGACATACTTCGCCCAATACCATGTAGCGCCGGCAATTCGCTGGAAACGGCAATTCAGTTTTGCAGTTCTCTGGCGAATAATCGGAATGCAAAGGCACGCAATGCAACTTCAGCGCCGTTGCGTCGTGTGCCGTTTGTCAAAACTATCAGCTTTGATCTTGCGCGTGTTGCGCAGCTTGTTCGATTAACGCCGCGACTTCCTTCGGATGCGACTCATAAACGGAATGGCTGGCGCCCGGGATCTCGACAGTGTGACTATGCGCACGCGCGGCGTACATGCGCTCCAGATCCGGGTTGATGATCTTGTCCGACTTGGCAACCATGTACCAGCTCGGCTTGGTCTTCCACGCCGGGTCGGGGATCTCGCCGGAGAAGACCGATGCTGCCGTCGGCATCTGCGCATTCGCTTCGAATTGAGCTTGCTTCAGCGGCAAGTCGGCCGCGAAGTCGGCGGGGTAATCGGCCGGATTCAGAAACAGGAAACCGTCCGGCGTCTTCACGACGGCCTTCGTCGAGTTCGGATACTTCTTGCCGTTGCTGACTTCGGTTTCACCCACATCGAGCGCATGTGCTGCGATATAGACCAGCGCCTTCACATGAGGATCGTTGCCGGCTTCCGTGATGATCGCGCCGCCATAGCTGTGACCCACGAGCACGACCGGGCCGTCTTCACGATCCAGAACGCGCTTGGTTGCGCTCACGTCTTCGCCAAACGATGTCAACGGCTCTTGCACGAGCTTCACGTTGTATCCGTCTTTCGTCAGGATGTCATAGACAGGCCGCCATCCGGCTCCGCCAACAAACGCGCCATGAACCAGGACAATGTTCTTGATCGGTCCGTGAGCCGGGGGCGCCGCCATCATGGCAGCGGGTGAAGCCTGCTGTTCCTGCACGGGTTGCATCTTCATTTGCATTTGCTGAGCGAATGCGCCGGTTGAAACCAATGCGCTTGCGATGAGCGAGAGGACCAGTTTGGCATGGATCTTCATTTTCAAAACTCCAGGATATAAGCGGTGTGTGTAGGGGCGAACACCGT
>NZ_CAXTGZ010000310.1:0-6951 GCF_964243625.1 uncultured Caballeronia sp. | reverse complement strand
GTTTACACCAATGAGTGGATCCGACGGGCCATCGAGCGCAATGGTGTCGCCCGGTTTGATCAGGTGATTTTCGCGCAAGGTATTGAAGATATACGTCATGGCCGCGGTGCCGCCTTCGGTCGCGAAGATGTCGAAATCGCCAATGAACGGATGCTTGCCGACCATTTCCTTTTTTAGATACTGCGCCACGATCACTTCAGACAATTTCAGCATCCGGTCGGGCACCGGATAATTCGAAGCAAGAATCCCCTCGCACATTTCGTAAAGGAATTCGCCGCCGTTCAAACCCAGTTGATCGCGCACGTACGACAGTGCGCCGCGCAAGAAATCGATACCCGGAACGCCCTTGTTGTCGCGTGCGAAAATCTCGAAGCGTTCTTCAAGTCCTTCATGTTTTGGAAACCCGCCCAGCCCTTCTGGCATATGTGCGAATGAACGCTCGGATTCGCGCATGGCGAACAGACCTAGTTGCCAGAAGCCATGGCGAGGGATGGTGGCGAGGAAGTTCGGGTTGCCGCGGCCTGCGTTGAGCATGGCGACGTTGGCCGGGCGGTCGACCGCGCCGCCGCCCGCAGCCTTGATCAACTCGTCCTTCAGTTCGAACGGGCTGAGTGCTGCAATCTTGGACTGCTCCTGCGAACCCGCTTTCTTGGATTTGGACATCCAGTACCTCCAGAAATAATCGACTGCTTTGAAAGAGAGGGGCGCGCGTTGTCTTGGCGCCGGCCCTCGGGAGAAGCGGCAATGAGAGTCAGGGAATGCATGCTTGCCGCGACTAATAATCAAGGCATCCCACATCTCCTGATCGAAAGGGTCGAGCGTTTTGCGTTGGGCTCCATGCCCTGGTCCACACGCCAGGTCTACATACATAAGTCGCGACATTTATCGCAGGCAATGAAACAATTACTCATTCCATTGCAGGAAAAAAATCGCGATAAACCTGTCCAACGCACAAAGTCGCAACCGCTTCATGATTTGAAATAGCGAAGCGATTTTGCAAAATCGCATCTCGCACCCCTCACTAATATCACGTCCGCGTAGCGAAAGCGGTTTCGATGGCGCGAGAATTTGGCGGTATCAAAAACGGCTTTTAAACGCCGCCTGTCGAATGCCTCGCTTGTGCGCCCATGCGAAAGCCCGGGCACAAGCTCTGCGGGCCGATTAATGCTGAGCCCTAACTGCAAACCAAAGAAAAGGCGCATGACAGATCGAAATAACGAATCTTCGTCTCCTCAACCCGGCTTCGTTCGTGTACGTGGCGCACGCGAGCACAATCTGCGCAACGTGGATGTCGACATACCACGCGACGCACTCGTGGTTTTCACCGGCGTGTCGGGCTCGGGCAAATCGTCGCTTGCATTCGGCACGCTTTACGCCGAAGCGCAGCGCCGGTACTTCGAGTCGGTCGCGCCCTACGCACGCCGTCTTATCGATCAGGTTGGCGTGCCGGAGGTGGATTCGATCGACGGATTACCGCCTGCGGTAGCGCTCCAGCAGCAACGCGGTACGCCGAACGCGCGGTCGTCGGTCGGCAGCGTCACCACATTGTCGAGCCTCGTGCGCATGCTGTATTCGAGAACCGGCACATACCCGGCAAAGCAGCCCATGCTGTTCGCCGAGGACTTCTCGCCGAACACCGTGCAAGGCGCCTGCCCCACATGCCACGGCCTCGGACGCGTGTACGAAGTCACCGAACAGTCGATGGTGCCCGACGACTCGCTGACCATCCGCGAGCGTGCGGTCGCTGCGTGGCCACCGGCGTGGCATGGCCAGAACCTGCGCGACATTCTCGTCACGATGGGTTACGACGTCGATACCCCCTGGCGTGACCTTCCCAGGAAAGCTCGCGACTGGATCCTCTTTACCGACGAAACGCCGACGGTGCCCGTCTATGCCGGCCTCACGCCCCAGGAAACGAAAGCCGCGCTCAAACGCCACGCCGAGCCGAGTTATCAAGGCACGTTCACAGGCGCGCGCCGCTATGTGCTGCACACGTTCGCCAATACGCAAAGTGCGTTGATGAAAAAGCGCGTGTCGCGTTTCATGGTGAGCAGCGCATGTCCGACATGCCATGGCAAGCGGCTGAAACTCGAGGCGTTGTCCGTCACGTTCGCGGGACTGGATATAGCGGATTTGTCGCAGATGCCTATGGCGCGGGTCGCGGAAATATTGCGCCCCGTTGCGCGCGGCGAGGCGTCGCCCGATGTAAAAACCGGCGAAGTGCTGAACAAAACAGAAATGCGCGAAGCCTTGGAGCGCCGGGTTGCGTCGGGAGGATCTGCGCACAAGGCATCGCCCGATATACGACGGACAACGAATCAATCCCGCGAAAAGCAGGTCGCCGCACAACGCATGGCAAGAGAGCTGCTCGAGCGATTGTCTACGCTGATCGACCTCGGTCTCGGGTATCTTGCGCTGGACCGGAGCACGCCGACGTTGTCATCGGGCGAACTGCAGCGCCTGAGGCTCGCGACGCAACTGGCATCGCAGTTGTTTGGCGTCATCTACGTGCTCGACGAACCCTCCGCCGGACTTCATCCCGCCGATGGCGAGGCGCTCTACAGCGCGCTGCAGCGCTTGAAAGAAGCCGGCAATTCGCTCTTCGTGGTCGAGCACGATCTGGAGATGATGCGTCGCGCGGACTGGCTGGTGGATGTCGGGCCGGCGGCGGGGACGGCAGGCGGGAGCATCGTGTACAGCGGTCCGCCTGCAGGATTAGCCGACGTGGAAGCATCGCAGACACGGCTGCATCTGTTTGGGGAACGCCGGACTGCTGAACGCACGAAGCGTTCTCCGGCTGGATGGTTGCGGCTTGCCAACGTCACTCGAAACAACCTGCAAGCTCTCGACGTAGCATTCCCGCTTGGGTGCTTCACGACGGTCACCGGCGTCTCGGGATCGGGGAAATCCAGTCTGGTAAGTCAGGCGCTGCCGGAACTCATCGCGGAAAAACTCGGCAGTCCGATAGCGACCGAAACCGACGAAGAACGCGATCCTCTCCTCGATACGGAAGACATTCAGACAGACGGCGATATCGTGGAAGGGATGGAACATATACGCCGCCTCGTACGGGTCGACCAGAAGCCGATTGGCCGCACGCCGCGTTCCAATCTCGCCACTTATACCGGCCTCTTCGACCACGTTCGCAAGCTGTTTGCCGACACGCCGCAAGCGCGCCGCCGACGCTACGATGCCGGCCGTTTTTCATTCAACGTCGCAAAAGGCCGCTGTCCGACGTGCGAGGGCGAAGGCTTCGTCAGTGTGGAATTGCTTTTCATGCCGAGCGTCTATGCGCCATGCTCCACTTGCGGCGGAACGCGCTACAACCCCGAGACGCTCGAAATCAAATGGAACGACAAGGACATTGCGGAAGTCCTGCAGATGACCGTCGATACCGCCTGCGGCTTTTTCGCAGACGAACCACAGATCATGCGTGCGCTCGCGGTATTGCGTGACATCGGGCTGGGCTATCTGCGGCTCGGGCAGCCCGCGACGGAACTCTCGGGCGGCGAGGCGCAACGCATCAAGCTCGCAACGGAACTGCAGCGCGCGCAGCGGGGCAAGCACCTCTACATACTCGACGAACCCACCACGGGCCTGCATTGCGTCGACAGCGACCGGTTGCTGGTGCAGTTACAGGGTCTCGTCGATGCGGGCAATACCGTGATTGTCGTCGAGCACGACATGCGCGTGGCGGCGCAAAGCGACTGGGTCATCGACATGGGGCCGGGCGCGGGAGAAAGCGGTGGCAATGTCGTGGCAAGCGGAACGCCAGAGGACGTGGTGAAGAAGGGAGCGCGCGGTCATACAGCGAAATATCTGAAGGCGTGCATGACATGAAAAACGGTGGCCCAAGGCCACCGTTTTTCATGAAACCAAAAAGATCAGTCCATGGTTTCGAGCGTCGGATAGTCCGTGTACCCCTCGGTACCGCGTGCATAGAACGTCTCGGGAATCGGCGCGTTCAACGGGGCATCGGTTTCAAAGCGCTTCACCAGATCCGCATTTGCGATGAACAACTGGCCCCATGCCACAGCATCCGCATCACCGCGATCGAGTGCGGCCTGCGCGCTTTCCTTCGTGAACTTTTCGTTCGCGATATAAACGCCGCCGAACTCTTTCTTCAGCAACGGTCCGATCGAATCTTCAGCCACACGTTCACGTGCAGCAATGAACGCGATCTTGCGCTTGCCCAACTCACGTGCGACATAACCGAAAGTCGCGGCGCGATCGCTGTCGCCCATGCTGTGCGAATCAGCGCGCGGTGCGAGATGCATGGCGACGCGATCCGCGCCCCACACCTCAATACATGCGTCGACGACTTCGAGCATCAGGCGCGCGCGATTTTCAACAGGACCACCGTAATTGTCCGTGCGCGTGTTCGTGCTGTCCTGCAGGAACTGGTCGAGCAGATAACCGTTAGCGCCATGGATTTCAACGCCATCGAAACCGGCCAGCTTCGCGTTCTCAGCTCCTTTACGGAAAGCGGAGACGACGCCTGCGATTTCATCGAGTTCCAGTGCGCGCGGCGTCACGAACTCGCGTTGCGGACGCACGAGGCTCACGTGCCCCTTCGCGGCGATTGCGCTTGGTGCAACAGGCAGGTCGCCATTCAGGAAGATCGGGTCCGAGATACGGCCGACGTGCCAGAGTTGCAGCAGGATCGTGCCGCCTGCGTCATGCACGGCTTTCGTGACCAGCTTCCAGCCTTCGACCTGCTCGTCCGACCAGATTCCCGGCGTTTCAGCGTAACCCACGCCTTGCGGCGTGACCGAGGTCGCTTCGCTCAGGATCAGGCCGGCTGCGGCGCGATCAGCGTAGTACCGTGCCATCAACGCGTTCGGCACGCGTTCTTCACCAGCGCGCTGCCGCGTGAGCGGCGCCATCACAATACGGTTGCGAAGATTGAAAGCGCCTGCTTTGAGCGGATCGAGGAGATTTGGCATTTTGAAAGCAATCCTAAATAGAGTACGGTGAATGTTCGTTGATCGACGTGTCGCGTTTAGAGCGTGCGGTGCAACTGTTCGAGAAACGCGTTGATTACCGCGTCGTCGCGCTTGAAAAAGATCCACTGGCCAACTTTTTTCGACGTGACCAGACCCGCCTTGTGAAGCGTTGCCAGATGAGCCGATACCGTGGATTGCGACATATTGCAGCGCGCATAGATCTGCCCCGCACACACGCCATTCTCCAGCAGCATGTCCTGCTCGCTGAAATAAACCCCGGGTTCGTTGAGCCACGCGAGGATCTCGCGGCGCACCGGATTGGCCAGGGCTTTGTGAATAGCGTCGATGTCCATGAGACGGCAGTAAGTACGGTTAGGTCCAGCGGATGAATTCGCGATGAACCGAATTATATTTCGTAAAAACCCGAAATACAATAAAACCACTTACGCCATTAGGGGTAATCCCTTACTTCGTTTTTTGCGTGTAGCGCAGCCACACGCCATCGTTGGCCGTCTGTTCAACTGACGTCAGCGTGAGGTACGCCGGCTGTTTCCATGCGTCCATCGAAACTTCGAACGACGACGGATGTTCGGTGCGGCCATCGACGAGCGGCAAGATCAGCACGCTGACCTCATCGACAAGACCGGCATTCACGAACGCACCGCTTACATGGGAACCGCCCTCCACGATCAGCTTTTTTACGCCGAGCTCATCTGCGAGCGTTTCGATCACATGACCCAGGTCGATGTCCGTCTTGCCACCGAAAACATACGACACACCAATGGACTGAAGGTACGCAAGATAGTCGTCCGCGACCTGCTCGGTCACGACTTCGATGATGTGCGATTTGAGCGCGGTGTCCGATTTCCACTCGACCAGTCCCTTCGGATCAATAGAAATGGCGTACTGGTCGGCACCGCGTTTGGCGAAATGATTCGTGCGCGGAACGGGTTCCTCGGCGAGGCCCTTCGGATAACCGTCGCCATGCGCGATTTCCTGCATCGTGACGCGTCCGCAAATCCAGCCGTCGGCCTCGAACGTGGCAGCGGTGCTTTCGTACAAGTCGGAAGCATAGTCGAGGTGCCAGCCGTCAGTGAGACTGCGACCATCGACGGAAGACATCATGTGGCAAACAATATAGGGCTTCATGGGAGGTCCATGGTTGGGTTAGGACAATCGCATTGCAGCAAATAGTATTCCGCAGCGCTCAAAGACAAAAATACCGCATCATGCTGCTGGTCGGAAAGCGAGGATCGATGGGCATAACGCTTGCACTTCAAGTGTAAGGAACCGCCATTCGTGGAGCGGTTTCCATCAATTCTGGAGATGACATAAGCCTCGCCGATACGAGCAAGGGTGTCGTGGGAATGGACCCGACCGAGCATGCCGACGCCGACATGAAGGACGTGCTCAACGCATTCGAGAGCCTGAACCCGAAGCCAATCGAAGATTGCACTCCAGACGAAGCGCGTCAGCAACCTACCGTCACCGACGCCGTGATGAAGCTGATGCAGGCACGCGGCATCACGCCACCGCCAGCCGTACAGCAGGTGCAGACACAGGAGATCATGATTCCGGGCGCGGCATGCGAAAACCCCGCACGTGTCTACAAGCCTGCGGGCGAAGGCCCGTTCCCCGTGATCCTGTATTTCCACGGCGGCGGCTTCGTGTTTGCCGACATCGACGTCTACGATGCAACGCCGCGTTCCATCGCCGCGCAGACGAATGCGATCGTGGTGTCGGCGCATTATCGGCAAGCGCCTGAGCACAAGTTTCCTGCGTCGCATGAAGACGCTTTCGCAGCATGGAAATGGATCGTCGATCATGCCGCAAGTCTCGGCGGTAACCCGGCGCGAATTGCGGTGATGGGCGAAAGCGCGGGCGCCAACCTGGCTGTGAACGTAGCCATATACGCACGTGACGCCGGCTTGCAACTCCCGCTGCATCAAGCGCTGGTCTACCCGGTCGCAAGCGACAACGTGATGGCGATTTCCTATGAGGAAAA
>NZ_CAXTGZ010000309.1:0-6969 GCF_964243625.1 uncultured Caballeronia sp. | reverse complement strand
CCAAATCGCTCAGGAACTTGCGGGCCGGCGCAAAGAAGGTAACCCCGCTGACAGCCCGGGAGAAGTCGAGGATCCGGTCATGAAGCGGCGGAGGGTTGCCTATGAACATCCGTTCCAGCATCTTGTCGATCACCCACAGATGGCGCGAATAGCCAATGAAGTAGGTACCATACTCGCCGCGACCGGGAACGGCGAATGGCATGTTGTCCCTGAGGATGTCGTGCTCACCCTCTGCGTCCTCGATCGTGCAGAGCGTCTTGTGGGATTTCTGGCCTTCCGTCGCATCCGGCAACTCGCTGTTGCTGAACTTGGTACGACCGATGATCGCCTCCTGGGTTTCCACACTCTGCGCGCGCCAGGCGCCCATGTCGTGCAGATACTTCTGGATCACAACATAGCTGCCGCCGGTATAGGCCGGATCTTCGTCGCCGACGATCGTCGCGGCCGGCAGGTCGAGGCCGTCGGGATTAGCGGTGCCGTCGACGAACTCCAGCAGGTCGCGGCCATCGAAGTAGCGAAATCCTGCGACGTCGTCGATTGCGGTAACAGAGTCCCCGAAGGCCTCGAGCAGAAGCTTCTCGAACTCGATGATCACGCCCATCGACTCGGCACGAATGTGATACAGCAGATCGCCTTCTGTGGCCACCGCGGTATGCTTCGCGCCGCGCACTTCCTTGAACGGCGCGAGTTCGCTGGGCGCCGGTTTGCCGGTGAGCGGCCCCCATACGCGATGTGAAATCCCCACGTTGCAGGTGAACACGCCGCCCTCGGTCCGGATCCTGACATCCTTGACGAGGTCATCGGTGCTCCCTACAACCGAGCGCGCTGTGGCAATCGACGCATCGTCGTCTTTCACGACGAGAATAAGGAATGCGGCTGCCGCCGACAACGGTGCATCGATGGATTGCGGCTCTGTATCGAGCGCGCGCCGGGCAGCGGAGAGTGGCGATGATGTCGGGCTCAAGATTTCTCCTGTGGTGTCGGTTGCGGCGTCCACTTCCATTATCGATGAAACTCCGGACGCATCAACTGAACCTCCCGGTTCTTCTTGTCGGGTTCAGCGAGACAGATCAGTGGGCAGTTCGCCGATCTGCCGAAACATGCTGAGCCAGTCCTCGAGATGCCACGTCCGGGTGATCTTGCCATTCTTCACTTCGTGGAACGCGTGAATAGCGAAAGTCACTGGCTTCGACGTCGCCGCCACGCCCATGATCGGACCGGTTTGCGTTCCCGAGACACTCGCACGAACGGCGACGCGGTCGTCGCTGACGAGAACATCGAGCAGATCGATTTTCATATCGGGCAAGCCGATCGCCAGATTCCTGAATGCGGGAATCATCTGGTCCGGGCCGGACTGGCCGTCAGATAATGCGGGGATGTACTGCCAATCGCCCGCCACGACCGCGCGCAATTGTTCCATATCGTGCGCGGCGACCGCCTTGTAAAAATCGACGATGAGCTGCCGTTGCGCCGTGTGCGGCATTTGATGCAAATGTTCCATGTCAGCTCCCGGACCCACGATGAATGAACGGTTGATCGTTCCTATCTTAGCGCCGACGCGAATTTCGTTGTGTCACGCCGCAGACTTGGTGCGCTCCGCCGCCCGTTACCTCGTCGGCCCGCCGGCAAGCTGGCGCGTGTGGGTTCTCAGATTGATGCGATCGGAGGTGAGCTCGGCGAGCGTCTTGAGCGTTGCCCGCTGCTCGTCATTGATCTGACGTGGCTTGTTGTCGATGACGCAAAGCGATCCCAGCGCGTAACCTTCATAGTCCTTGATCGGAGCGCCGGCATAAAAACGAATCTCCGGCGTTCCGGTCACGAGCGGATTGCCGCGAAAACGATCGTCGGCAGCCGCATCTTCCACGACAAAAACGCCATTCTGCACGATCGTATGGTTGCAGAAGGCCCATAGGCGCGGCGTCTGGCGTTCGGTCAACCCGACCTGCGCTTTGAACCACTGCCGGTCGTGCGTCAGCAGACTCATCAGGCAAACTGGCGTTTGCAAAACATTTGCCGCCACTTGGACGATCTTGTCGAAGGCCGGCTCGAAAGGTGTATCGACCAGGCCCGTTCGGTTCAGCGCTTTGAGCCGCTCGTTTTCGTCGGGAGGAACCGGATATCCGCGCATGCTTTCCGACAGTGCAGGTACTCGATTCGATGCACCGGGCTCACCTTGCGCCAGGATCGTCTCGACGATCGCGCGAAGTTCTTCGCCGCCAGACTGCGGCGACGCCACCGATACCTGCTCACCGGGACGCATTTGCGCCACGACCTGCCCAGCGGTCATGTCGCCAAGAACGAGCACATGCGTATGCCCGAGCAACGGATCGATAAAAAGATGCGTGAGCATTGCGAGCTGTTCGAGGTTCGTATGTCCCACTTCAATCACTACGACCGCCGGCATGGTTCGGCCGATGATTGTCAGCGATGAGAGCGGATCGCTGTCGTCGATCGCGATCACCTCGCCCAGCGCCGATAGTGCTTCGCAAATTCGCGCATTGTTGAGCTTGCCCGCCTGAACCAGCATCACCGGTCTGCGCTTCGGCTCGGAAGGCGCCAGCCGTTCGCGCAGCGCGATCACCTCGCTGCGACGCACGCGCCGGTGCCCGCCGGGTGTCTTCCACGACTCCAGTGCGTACTGCTCGATCCAGACTTGCGCAGTGCGCGTCGACACTCCCAGCAAGGATGCGGCTTCTCGGGAGGTGATGATTGGATCGTCCATGGTGCGGGAAAAAGTGGATTGGACATGGACACACGCTAGGACAACGATTGCGCGGTCATTCCTACATCTTACCTGTTCGCACAATCCCTATTCAGTAGAAAAGCCAAAATTGGCAAATTTGGAAAAATCGCTAAAGTATCCAGCCTTCCACTCGTTAACCTTCCATGTACGCGTTCGCTGATTTCTTCGGGACCCGGAAAACACTGATCCGCTCAACCACAAAAATAGAGGTGTTCAATGAGATCGAAATCCTGGACCGTGCGCGGTCGGCTAGCAGCTTCGTATGGCATGTTGATGATGCTTCTCGTGGTGGTCGCGGGACTCGCGCTCATTGAACTAAGCGAGGCGAATCATCGGTTGAAAACGTATATCGATGGTGTGAGCGAGCGCGCCGACCTCGCCATGCGCGTACGAACCGCCGTGGACCGGCGCGCGATCGCAGCGCGCAATCTCGTGATCGTCACCTCGGCCGACGACATGGCAGCAGAGAAGGCGGCGGTCCTCGCCGCGCACGACGATGTCCAGTCGAACCTGAGAAAACTCAACGACTCGATCGCCAGATCCGACGACCCCAACGCTAAAACGCTGATCGACGCCATTGCATCGGTCGAGCGCGATTACGGGCCCGTTGCACTGGACATCGTCAAGGATGCGCTCGAAGGCCGCCAGGATCAGGCGCGCGTGAAGATCACGTCCAAATGCCGCCCGCTTCTCGCCGCACTCGTGAAGTCGACCGATGATTTCGCGCTCTACACACGAGAACAAGCGGACAAGCTGGAAATACAGGCTGACAGCGCGTATGCGACGCAGCGCGCGATTCTTGTCGGGCTTTGCGCCCTGGCGGTGGCGCTTGCGCTCGCGGCCGGCGTGCTCATCACGCGCAGCCTCACCCGCGCGCTCGGCGCCGAGCCGGACATGTTGCGCGCCGAGGCCGAACGGGTGGCACGCGGCGAACTCACACCCTCCGACGCGTCGCTTGACGCGCACGAAGGCAGCGTGATGGCGTCGATGGCGAACATGCGTGCGAGCCTGATCCGGCTGATTGGCGAAGTGCGCGGAGCGGCGCAGAACATCGCGAATGGCTCGACGGAAATTGCCGCGGGCAACATCGACTTGTCCTCCCGTACTGAGCAACAAGCCGCGTCCTTGCAGCAAACCGCCTCGAGCATGGACGAGTTGACCTCGACCGTGCGCAGCAATGCAGAGAATGCCGTGCTCGCGAGCACGCTTGCAGCGGACGCATCGAATGTCGCGACACGCGGCAATGAAGTCGTCGGCCGTCTCGTGAACAGCATGGCTGCGATCAGCGACAACTCAGGCCGGATTGCGGAGATCACCGGCATTATCGAAGGCATCGCGTTCCAGACCAATATCCTCGCGCTCAACGCCGCCGTGGAAGCGGCGCGCGCCGGCGAACAGGGGCGCGGTTTCGCGGTCGTCGCGTCTGAAGTACGCAGCCTCGCCCAGCGTTCATCCAGTGCGGCCAAGGAGATCAAGGGGCTCATCTCGACGTCGGTTGACAACGTCCGCCAAGGCTCGCAATTTGCGGACGAAGCAGGCGTCACCATTTCAGAAGTGACAGAGGCCGTCTCGCGCGTCACCACCATCCTTGGTGAAATCTCCTCTGCCTCGGGCGACCAGAGCCGTGGCATCGAGCAGGTCAACCTCGCAATCACGCAAATGGACCAGGTAACGCAACAGAACGCCGCGCTGGTGGAAGAGGCTGCGGCTGCTTCGCAATCGCTCGAAACCCAGGGCAGACGGCTAGTCGAAAGTGTGTCGCAATTCCGGCTTGCCACTGCGCCGGGTGGGCACATGGCAGGTTGAGATCCAGATGACCGAGTCTTCGGAACCCGAGCATGAGAACGACCGGCTGACTGAACGAATTCAGCCGGTCTTCTCGACACACGTGCAAAGCCACTTTACGACTGCTTGACCCGCATTCCGGCAGTCTCAACGCTGATCCGGTTCTGGCTCCGGGCTGCCGACATCGGGCACATCTGAAGGCGATGGTCCGGGGTTCGGAGCGTCTGGCGGCGGTTCGGGAATGGTTGAGTCCAGGGTTGCGAAATCCATGATATCTCCGGCTGAGTAATTTAAAGCGAATTGCAGGTCGCCCCATGCGAGGGGTGCATTGAACGACTACAGCGTGCTTCCGGGAAGCGCATTCAAGCGTATTTGTTCCATTGGCTCGGCCAAGATTTCTTTCATGACCGTTGTTGCCTGCGTAAGTGTGGGCGCCTTCATATGCGCCTGTAATGCAGCTTCGCTTTCCCATGCCTCGTAAGTGATGAAGCGCGTCGGCTGCTCAAGGTCATTGAGCAGCGTGTACGCGAGGCAACCCGGCTCTGCCTGGAACTTGGGCAACGCGTCAAGCAGCAAGCCCTTCAACTGATCTTCCTTACCGGCACTCGCCTTCATGATGGCGATGACATTCAAGACTTCAGCCATAGTTTCTCCTTGAATGTGCTACTAGCTGGCGGTTTCATCGTCCGATGGCGTTGCCTTGTTTTCATCTTCCTTCAAATGCGGCTTCTTCCCTGGCTGTGGAGCATGAACCGCTTCAGGAGCAATCTCCTCGCCGTGATGCTTTTTCTCTTGCTGTACTTTCTTGTCGTGTGCAACGTTGCGTGGATCAGTCATGGAAACCTTTAATGGAGAGTTGATGGGAGCGGGCTGAAACCGGCGGGAGCCGAACGTGCACGAATGCAGTTGCGGCGCGGGCGACAGCTTTTTTCGCCACCTATCAGGCCATTCGCAAGGCGCATGCCTCCATGACTCGCAGGGAGGGGCCGTCGGGTCCGCCGATGATTTTTGTCGCACAAACAGCAGGCAAGATTTTCGCGGATAGTCAGGCACGGCCATGCCACAAAACGAGGCGCCTCAAAGCGACACCGAACGCAGGATATCCAATGCCATCGACGGCAATCTGGATAGGTCTCGGAATTCGCCAGGCGCGAAGATGGGAAACGGAAATGCTGGAAGCGGCGACAAACCCCGATGCCGTACTGGACGCAGTAGAACAACGAAAGACAAACGATGCGTAATCGTCAGGCACGAAAGGAACACGTAAGCCAGGTCAAACAGTTCTCACCTAACGTCTTGCACGGATAAATATGTCGTGTGCTAAGGTTAGTAAAAACCCTAGCACTGAAATTTCAGACAGGACGCGCCATGCAAACACGTTCCAATTTGCTTGAACAGCCATCGACGACATTTCGCACCGCACACTCCCGCATTGAAGCCATGCTGGAACAACTGCAGCCTACCAATGAAGCGGAGCGCGAAGCGTTTCAGATGGCTCGAGCGCTAGCCGAGGCCGGAGATGCCGAAGCCGCTGAACTTGAAATGAGTGAAGTGCTTGCGCGTCGCCGGTATCGCGTGGGCGGCCCGCTTAATACTTCACGTTAGAACATTGCCTCAAGCTGCGTAACGGGCTTTCACCAGACTCGCGGCTTGCGCGAATCCGGGGCCGTCGTTTCGCTCGCTACCCTCATCAAACTTCTTCAGTCTGGCGCATGCGCGGCAGCATGCGGTCGAATTCACGCTTGACGATGCCGTAGCATTCGCACGCACGCGCTTCAAGACCGGCCCGATCGAGCACCTTGATGCAACCGCGGCTGTGGTGAATCAGGCCCGCGTCATGGAGCTTCCCCGCTGCTTCCGTCACACCTTCCCGGCGCACGCCCAGCATGTCGGCAATCATCTGCTGTGTGACCTGCAGGTTATTCGTCGGCGTACGATCGATCTCGATCAACAACCAACGGCACAACTGCTTGGAAAGCGAGTGATGACGGTTGCATGCGGCCGTCTGCGCCACTTGCGTCAACAGCGCTTGCATATACAGCAGCATCAGGCGGCGCAGAAAATCAGAACGGTTGAAGTGCTCACGCAAGGCGCTTGCGCTCATCCGGTACGCGAACCCGCTGCACTGGACCTGAACGCGCGTGGGCATGGTGTCGCCGCCCGTCAGCACTGGAACACCTGTCATGCCTTCGCGTCCGATCGCGGCGATCTCGGCCGAACCGCCGTCTTCCATCGTGTGAAGCAGCGAGATGATGGCGGTCGTCGGGAAATACACGTGATGAATGCGTTGTCCCGAATCGCACAGCAATTGGTCGGTGCGAAGTTGAACCAGTTCAAGATGCGGCGTGAGGGCTTGCCATTCGTGTGCGGGAAGCGCACCCAACAAATGATTGCCGTGCAGGTCGGACTGAAGGGTCAGCATGATGTTCTTCTCTCGTGAC
>NZ_CAXTGZ010000308.1:0-6973 GCF_964243625.1 uncultured Caballeronia sp. | reverse complement strand
GGGCCATGGTCGGCCGTCTGCAATTGCTCGATCAGTTCCTTCAGCACTTCCTTCACGTCGCCGACGATGGGGATATCGACCTTCACGCGCTTGGAAATGGACGACGGATCGATGTCGATGTGAATGATCTTCTTCGCGTGCGACGCAAAATGCTCCGGATCGCCGATCACGCGGTCATCGAACCGCGCGCCGATCGCGATCAGCACGTCGCAATGCTGCATGGCCATGTTGGCTTCGTAAGTGCCATGCATGCCGAGCATGCCGAGGAACTGCTTCTTGTCCGCACGATATCCGCCGAGACCCATCAGCGTGTTCGTGACCGGATAACCGAGCAGATCGGCGAACTGGTTCAGCTCGCGCGCCGCATTCGCCAGGATGATGCCGCCGCCGGTATAGATATACGGACGCTTGGCCGACAACAAAAGCTGCACGGCCTTGCGGATCTGGCCCGAATGGCCTTTGGTGACCGGATTGTACGAACGCAGCGAGACGGATTTGACCGGCTCGTATTTGCACGGCGTCTTTGAAACGTCTTTCGGAATGTCGATCAGCACCGGGCCGGGACGGCCTGTGCGCGCGATATAAAACGCTTTCTTGATGGTGGAGGCCAGTTCACGCACGTCCTTCACGAGGAAGTTGTGCTTCACGCACGGGCGTGTGATGCCGACCGTGTCGCACTCCTGGAACGCATCCTGGCCAATCGCCGCAGTCGGAACCTGACCGCTGATGACGACGAGCGGAATGGAGTCCATGTAAGCCGTGGCGATACCGGTCACCGCGTTGGTGACGCCGGGGCCCGAGGTCACGAGGCACACGCCGACGTTGCCGGTGGAACGCGCATAGGCGTCGGCGGCATGAACCGCGGCCTGTTCGTGGCGCACGAGGATATGCTGGATCTGGTCCTGCTTGTACAACTCGTCGTAGATATAGAGTACCGAGCCGCCGGGATAGCCCCAAATGAACTCGACGTTCTCGTCAGCCAGCGCGCGCATGAGCACGGTGCCGCCAATGGATTGCGCTTCGAGTGGGGGAGTCGTATCCGACGTGGAGAATTCCGCGCTGGGCATATTCATACATTCACCTTTCGAATTTTCGGCAAAAAATTGATTGGGTGCTCTCTGCCGGGCTTATGGCTCGGGTTCAAGCGGCGCGTCTAAATGGGAAGCGGGCTTCTTGGGCTCGCCTCAAAGAGACAGTTCACTGATGATGCGAGTCGGAAACGATAGCCCGAGGCAATAAAGACAGTCAAGCAAAAACTTCTTGGACCCCAACCGGAATGCGCTGAAAAGGGGTGAAAAAAGGCTCGGAACTCTCCGAAATGATGCGGAAAAGTCTGCTTCGCGGGCCGCCGTCTGAGGCATTTCCTCGCTGTTCACCCAAAAGTTTGTTAGCATCCGCAGGTTTTTAACCTCTCACCAACCCTTATCGACGCACACTCGTTGCGCCGGGCCTCACGGATGGCATCAGACAAGGAACTCGCCGATTTTCTGGCGGGCGTCGAAAGACGCGCGTTCAAGCAGACGGTGTACACCGTACGTGACGACGACGCGGCGCTCGACATCGTTCAGGATGCGATGATCAAGCTCGCCGAAAAATACGGCGACCGCCCTCCGGCTGAATTGCCGCTTTTGTTTCAGCGTATCCTGCAAAATGCAACGCACGACTATTTCCGGCGCCAAAAGGTCAGGAATACGTGGGTGAGCCTGTTTTCGTCGTTCGGGAACGCAGACGACGACGAATTCGACCCCCTCGAAACCTTCGAATCGCAGGATGGCACGGTCGGTGCGGAGAGCAGCGAAAGCCGGCTCGAGCGCGAACAGGTGCTCAATCTGATCGACGCGGAAATCCAGAAATTGCCAGCACGTCAACGGGAAGCGTTTCTCATGCGTTACTGGGAGGATATGGATGTCGCCGAAACCGCCGCTGCAATGGGCTGCTCTGAGGGCAGCGTAAAAACGCATTGCTCGCGGGCCACGCATGCGCTGGCACACGCGCTGAAGGCGAAAGGAATCACGCTATGAGCAACGCTCTCGATCAGAAAGAAGCCGAATTCGCGCTGAAGGTACGCCGCGCGCTCGACGAAAGTATTACAACGCTACCTGCCGCGTCGCTCGACAAGCTCGCGGCGGCCCGGCGGACGGCGCTCGCCCGCAAGAAGCCGGAAAAAGTCGCAGTGCCGGTTTTTGCCCCGGCGCTCGCAGGTGCGGGCATGGCGCCAAGCCTCGGCGGCCCGGTTCCCGGTCCGTCAGGCAAACGCGGCCGCTTTTCGCGGTTGGCGCTTGCGTGGCCGTTGCTGGCGCTTGCGATCGGACTGGCCGGCATTGCTTATTGGGAAGATCAGCAGCGTACCGCCGAACTCGCCGATATCGACGCGGCCATGCTGAGCGACAACCTTCCGCTCGACGCTTATCTCGACCACGGTTTCAACGCGTACCTGACGCGTAATCATTAAGTCTGCAGGAGTTATCGGGTGAGTTACAAGCGCGGCCTCGCGATTGTCTTTGGATGCGCAATTGCGGGACTCGTCGCGTTTGCCGCCACCTATCCGCGTTTCTACTCGGCCGCTTCCGCGGTTACCGTTGCTGCCGCGCCTTCTGGCGCGAGCGCGGCGGACGTGTTGTCCCCGCTTTCATCGCTCTCCCCCGACAGCCCTCTCGCCTGGAATCGGCTCACCGAAACCCAGCGAACCGCACTCGCGCCCTTTGCAAAACAATGGGATCAGTTTAGCGAAGAGCGCAAGCTGAAGTGGATGAAGATCGCGTCGCGGTATCCCAAGCTCTCGCCCGAAGGGCAAAAGCGCTTGCACGAGCGGATGGCCGAATGGGTCCGCATGACGCCGGACCAGCGCAAGGTCGCGCGGGAAAATTACCAGGTCTCCAAGTCCGTGCCGGTTGAAAAGCGCGAACGCGCCTGGGATGCGTATCAGAAGCTTCCCGAAGAGCAAAAGAAGAAATTGGCGGCAGCCGAGAAACCTCGCCGGCCGACCGTCGTCAGCGCGCCGCCCTCCGGAAAAACCGAAGTCAAGGACATCAACCGGCTGATTACCGGCCGGGACCACGGGCATGCGTCCGACGCTATGGGAGCAGACATCGGCACGCCTGCGTCTGTAGCGCCCGCCATTCCGAGTGCGGCCAGTTTTGTTCCCGCCACGCCGATTCCGGTTTCGCCTCAGCAGGCGCCATCGATCTTCAACGGTTCCTGAGCCATGGTGAGTGCTTCCTTCGAGTCACTCGCCGCAGCCCCATTGGTCGCGCCCAAGTTGCGCCGCCGCCTCGCCACCATGGTCTACGAGGGCGTGATCCTCTTTGGGATCGTGTTCATCGCCGGATACCTGTTCAGCACGCTCACGCAGCAACGCAACGGACTCACCCATCACAACCTTTTGATGACGTGGATCGGGATCGTGCTCGCGATTTATTTCGTCTACTTCTGGACCCATGGCGGCCAGACGCTGCCCATGAAGACGTGGCGCCTTAAAGTGGTCGATGCCCGCGGCGCCAAGGTCTCGACGGCGCGCGCCGCGTTGCGGTTCGTTTTAGCCTGGTTATGGTTCTTGCCGCCGCTTGCGCTGCATCCGTTGCTCGGCTTGAGTGTGCCCGTCACGCTGTGTCTGTGCGCCGGGTGGATCGTGCTATGGGCAGCGGCCATCTGGCTTGATCCGTCGAGACAGTTCCTGCACGACCGGATGGCAGGCACGCGCGTGGTGACTGTGTCGCCGACGGTCCCTGCTTGATCGATGGCCCGGCGCCTTCGTCCTTACTCCAAATCAACTCAGCCAGTCCGGATCATTGTTCAACGCCATATGCAGGTTGTCGTTGAAGTGATGCACACGAAAACCTTCCTGCGCGAATAACGTGTCCAGCGCGCGTCGCGTGTAAATGGTGATGTGGCCATTACGCGGCGCGATGTACCAGTGGTCCATACCGCGCGGCGCAACGTGATCGATAGTCAATGTCGAGAACAGCAACACGCCGCGCGGACCCAGCAGCCCCAAGGCTTCCCGGACGGTCACGAGCGGCTCCGGCGTATGTTCGAGCACCTCGAAAGCGCTGATGAAATCGAAGGAACAGGAGGGCGGCTCCGCACCGGCCGCGTCCATCGGGTCCCAGCTATGGGCGTCCAATCCATTTTTTCGTAACAGTCCCGCCAGCTTTCCATTCCCGCCACCGTAATCCAGGCACTTCAGGTCTTTGCCCTTCTTGACGAAATCAAGAATGAAGGCGGCGTTACTGGCCGGCCGTGCATCGACATAATCAGGGTCGATCAGCACGTACTCGTCGTTATAGATGTGCTGTACGTATTCGGCCTTGCTCCAGTCGTCGAACGCTCGTGTGAAGACAAGACCGCATTCATTGCATCGGTGGTAATAGATCGGCACGCCCGTGAGCGGCAGATAGTGGCCGCGCGCTTCTTCACAACTCTTTTGAAAATCGGTGACACCGTAAAGAGGCGCCTGCGCGTTGCAGATCTTGCAAGTCGATACGCGTTCGACCGGACGTACCGTCACGTTAAGCATTAGTTAGGATTCCGCTGGAAACCAGCGAGTATAGAGTCGAATGTCGCTCCATTAGGCGATCGTATGCGCAGTTTTAACAGATCCTGCAATAGATGCAACAACTGTGTATCGGACACCCGATCAATAAGAAGTTTCTGTGACTGTCATGGCACCGTCACGCTGGCATGGCGCAATGGGCTCACTGCAACCCGTTGCGCGTGCCCATGGCCACCAAATCGTCTGCGAGTAACCTCAGTGATCTGTTAGGCGTTACCCTCCGCGATGCAGAAGCCATTGCGTTTCGCACCGGCGCCGCGCCATCTGCACCACCCGAAACGACCGGCGCGAACCTCGCGCCACAAGGCACTTCACGTCTCGACGATGCCCCCGCCGACCATCGGTACCGCACCATCTGGCTCTCCGATATCCACCTCGGCTCCGGCGGCTGCCAGGCGAACTACCTGCTCGACTTTCTTCGCTACAACGACTCGGAATACCTGTATCTGGTCGGCGACATCATCGACGGATGGCAGCTTCGCAAAGGCTGGTTCTGGCCGCAGGCGCACAACGACGTGATTCAAAAGATCCTGCGCAAAGCCCGCAAAGGCACGCAGGTGGTCTACATCCCCGGCAATCACGACGAAGCCGCGCGCCAGTTCTGCGACCTTGCATTCGGCGATATTCACGTGCGCCAGGAAGCTTTCCACACCACGCTTGCCGGCAAGCGCTTGTGGATCGTTCACGGCGATCTCTTCGATGGCGTTATCCAGCACGCCAAGTGGCTCGCCTACCTGGGCGACACGCTCTACACGATCATCCTCTTGCTCAACCGCTGGTTCAATCGCGTGCGCAGCCGCTTCGGTTTCAACTACTGGTCGCTCTCGCAGTATCTCAAGCATCAGGTCAAGAACGCGGTCAATTTCATCTCGAAGTTCGAATCCGTGATGACCGATGAAGCACGCCGGCGCGGCTGCGATGGCGTGGTCTGCGGGCACATCCACAAAGCGGAGATTCGCGATATAGACGGCGTTCTTTATTGCAACGACGGCGACTGGGTCGAGAGTCTGTCGGCGCTCGTCGAGACGTTCGAAGGCGAACTGAAGATCGTTTATTGGACCGTATTGCGCGCACCAGAACACCACGCACAAAAGGCCGGGGCAACCGCCTGAGCATTTCACTTAACCGAGAGGCCATCGAATGAAAATCATGATCGTGACCGATGCTTGGGAACCTCAAGTCAACGGCGTCGTGCGGACACTGAAGAGCACGAGCCGCGAACTGACGGCTTTGGGGCACCGCGTGGAGTTGCTGACGCCGCTCGAGTTCAAGACCATACCGTGCCCGACGTATCCCGAGATCCGGCTGTCCTTGCTGCCGCGCCGCCGGGTGGCGCAGCGCATCGAAGAATTTGCTCCCGATGCGCTGCATATCGCAACGGAAGGTCCGCTCGGCATGGCGGCGCGCGCCTTTGCCATACGCAACAAGTTGCCTTTCACAACCGCGTATCACACGCGCTTTCCTGAGTATGTACAGGCGCGTTTCGGCATTCCGCTTGGCGTAACGTACAAGTTCCTGCACTGGTTTCACAAGCCGTCGCAAGCGGTGATGGCGCCGACGCCCGTGGTGAAAACCGACCTCGAGAAGTTCGGTTTCACGAACGTCGTGCTGTGGACACGGGGCGTGGATCTGGATATCTTCCAGCCGATGGACTCGAAGGTTCTCAACACCACGCGCCCGATCTTCTTGTACGTGGGACGCGTGGCGGTCGAGAAGAACGTCGAGGCATTTCTGAAGCTCGACTTGCCCGGTTCGAAATGGGTGGCGGGCGAAGGTCCTGCGCTCGCCGAGCTAAAATCGCGCTATACCAACGTGAACTATCTCGGCGTGTTGTCGCAGGCTGAACTCGCGAAGGTGTATGCAGCGGCAGACGTCTTTGTGTTCCCGAGCCGCACGGACACCTTCGGGCTGGTGCTGCTCGAAGCCATGGCATGCGGCACGCCGGTGGCGGCGTATCCGGTGACGGGTCCTATCGATGTATTGGGAACAGATGGACCCGGCGCACTCGATGAAGACCTGCAGGAAGCCTGCCTGCGAGCGCTTAAAATAGAACGTGCCGATGCGCGCGCGTGGGCGGAAAAGTTTTCGTGGCGCGCGGCATCGGAGCAATTTGCTTCGCATCTGAAACCGCTCGGCACACGCGGCGCGACGCAGGAACAGGCCGCCGCGTAGAGAGGTAACGCGCAACGCCAACGCAACATCAACGCATCACCACCGAAGCCGCAATGTGAAAGCCAAACCTTCAGTACAAGCGGACTCATTGCTCTATGCTCATCGCGAACCCTTCGACCAGGAAGAGGACGCCGGCGAACCATTGAGCCCCGACGACATGCTTGCCCCGCTGCCCTTCAACCCTTACAAGGGCAATCGCGGCCTGACACGCGCCTGGCACGCGATGAAAAACTCGCTGAACGGCTTTCG
>NZ_CAXTGZ010000307.1:0-6994 GCF_964243625.1 uncultured Caballeronia sp. | reverse complement strand
CACGTGCAACTCATAGGGCAACGCACGGGCGAAACGCGTACCGGGTTCCTGCGGATCGATCACGCCCGGCACAGCCGGAACCGTGGGTGCGGGCTGCGTGGCGCACTGGTTATCGGCGATGGTCTTGTAGTTGCTCGTGTCCGGCAGCGTCGGCATCTGTGCGTCGGGCGTACGGAAGTCGAATGCCGTGGTCAGGTCGCCGCAAACCGCACGACGCCACGGCGTGATGTTCGGCTCCATCACGCCAAAACGCGTTTCGATAAAACGGATCACCGACGTGTGATCGAACACTTGCGAGCACACGAAACCACCCTTGGTCCACGGCG
This sequence comes from uncultured Caballeronia sp., assembly GCF_964243625.1. NCBI lineage: Bacteria > Pseudomonadati > Pseudomonadota > Betaproteobacteria > Burkholderiales > Burkholderiaceae > Caballeronia > uncultured Caballeronia sp. The sequence continues at coordinate 6,668 of NZ_CAXTGZ010000307.1, read as the reverse complement.
ATACGACCGTCATCGGCACGCGCGGTCCGAGGCCGTACGGAAGACCGTCGGCGGTATAGCTGCCGCCGCGGCCCGGATTGACGACCGTATGCAGCTCGCCGTCGGTCGTCACCGTCGACAAACCTTGCGAACGCGATGTCGGCGGTTGCGGCGGCACGACGTGATCGAAGAAACCGTCATTCTCGTCGTACATGATGAACAACACAGTCTTGCTCCAGACTTCCGGATTCGCCGTGAGCGCGTCCAGAATCTGCGACGTGTATTCGGCCCCGTAAGCCGGCGTGTATTTCGGATGCTCGGAGTAAGCGGCCGGCGGGCACAGCCACGACACTTGCGGCAGCTTGTTCGCAAGGACGTCGGCCTTGAGGTCGTCGAGGGTGCGCACGGCATTTGCGCGCTGCTGCAGCGAAGACCCCTGCGGCGCGTTGATGATGTTCGTGAAGTTCTGCAGGATGTTCGTGCCGTAGTTGCCGTTGAGCGGATCGGCGCCGGTCAGGCCCTGCTGGTAGATCTGCCACGAGACGCCTGCAGCTTCCAGACGCTCCGGATACGTGGTCCACGAGAGCAACTGGTATTGCGGAGGACCGTCGCCATCGACGAAATCATTGTTGTCGAGCAGCGGACCGCCGAGCGTGCCGGTCGGATCGACCGTACCGGTCATCAGGTACGAACGGTTCGGATGGGTCGGGCCCGGCAGCGAGCAGAAGTAGGCATCGCAGACGGTGAACGCATCGGCGAGCGCATAGTGAAACGGAATGTCGCTGCGCAGGTGATAGCCCATCGTCATGTCGGTCTTGTTCGCGGGCCATTGATCGTAGCGGCCGCCGTCGATGGCGGCATGCGTCTTGTACCAGGAATGATCCAGGTCGCCCACGCATTGCGCGCTGGTGGTCTGCGTGTTCAGATGGAACGGCAGAACGGGCTTCGTTGCGTCTTCCTGCGACGGCTGGAACCATACCGGCTTGCCGTTGGGTAGCGGGATCGGGAAGCGGTCGTTATAGCCGCGAACACCGCGCATATGGCCCATGTAGTGATCGAACGAGCGGTTCTCCTGCATGAACACCACAATGTGTTCGACGTCGTTGATCGATCCCGAACGGTGCGATGCGGGGATCGCCAGCGCCTTGCGGATCGACTCGGGGAATACGGTCAACGCGGCGGCAGCGCCGGCTGATGTGGCAACGGTTTGCAGGAAACGGCGACGGCTGTTCAATGTCATCGTGCTTCACCTTTTAATGTGTTTTGAAGGGACGGCGATACGGCTTCGGTCGTGAAGGAAACGATCGAATGGTGATGGTTCATTGCGTTGTGTCGGGTGGAGAATGCATGACCGGTGCGACCTGTTGCGTGTCTGCTGCAAGACTCGTCTGAGCGGCGGCAATGGCGCTGCTGGCCGCCAGTTCGCCGGAAGGCGCGGCTTGCACCAATGGTTCGATTGCACTCGCCGGCAGCGCCGGATTTGCCGCAGCCTGGGTGGCGCTGAAACTTTCGTGGTCATCCGGACCGCACGCCGCAAGGGCGAGCGTAGTCAACGCGAGTATCGCGATTCGTCTCATGATGTCTCCGCCTGTTCGATGCACTTGAATATCTGCGATGACGCTTCTCCTTTCATCGCGGTCGCCAGTGTGCGGACGCTTCAAGAATATTTTGTGAAACGTTTGCGAAGACTTGGTAAGGCGCTCTTTCTACCAAATAGCTTACGGCTCGATATCTTTAAGCTGACGTCTAATATTTCTCATTCAAACTAGTTGCATAGCGAATCACTTTGATTTATCGTGTGTCCATGTTCGATCACTGCATTTACTTCAACACAACGGCCCTCGCGCGAGCCCTCGAACGCGAATGGACCGCTGCGTACAAACCGTTCGGCCTGACTCCGCCACAAGGATTCATGCTGCGCGCGGTGCTGGCCAAACCGGGGATCGTGCAAAGCGAGCTTGCTTCGGAACTCGCCATATCCCGGTCAACGGCCACCAGGACGCTGGATGGTTTGCAGAAGCTGATGTTGATCGAGCGGAGATTGACGGAGTCGGATGGACGGGAAACAGCCATTTATCCGACCCATGAAGCAGTGCAGATCAGGGATCAACTGAACGCTGCAAGCGCCGGAGTGACGCGGCGCCTGAAGGCTGAAATGGGCGAGGATTGTTTCGTTACGACAGTTGCGAGCGTGAAAGAAGCACGGTCGAGCATCGACTGATTTTTTTCCTGAATAGTTGTATAGCGAACTAAATGGAGCTGAAAATGCCTATCCTGAACGTGAAAGTAAGCGGTGAAAAGTCGGCCGAAAAAGTATTGGCGATCTCGGACATGTTGCTTGAATTGACGTCTTCCTTGCTGGGGAAGAAACGCGACGTCACGGCGATCACGATCCAGTTCGTGAATCCGGATAGCTGGGTGATCGCGGGCAAGCCGCTGACCGAACATAAGAAAGCAAGCTTCTATATGGACATCAAGGTCACCGACGAGACCAATACCAAAGACGAAAAAGCGCGTTACATAGCGGAGGTGTACGCAGGGTTCGCGCGAATCCTGGGCGAGCTGCATGAAGAGAGTTATATCTACGTAGAAGATGTGAGAGCGGCGTCCTACGGGTACGGCGGACGCACCCAGGAGTACCGGTATCATCATTGACGTCACGGGCAAACGCCGGCGCGGCGACTTCAAGCGTCGGCGTGTTGCACCCCGGGCTCATAAAACAGCGCAAACAATTGTCGTGGACATTCACGAGATTGCTGGCCGAGCCGTGCGGCAATCGCGTCGATAACGCCCTCCGCCATGCAAGCCAAGATACTGCCTCGGTCAGCGTCATTCATCACTAAGCACCACCTTAATTCGCCAGCACCTCGACGATGCAAACCACCATGGTGAAGGCCCCGATGCAGCCCGCCAACGTAGCCGCTGCTTTAGCAAAAGGTGACATGTGCGCCCCGATCAAATTAGAGTGAGGGCATTCTATATGCATTTGAAATAAACTTGAAAGCAAAAAGAAATGTTCTTCTAAGCACCTTTTCCGTCGTCCTTGTCGGCGAAGTAACGTGCCGGCGGTTTGCCGAGCGCTTTCTTGAACATCGTGATGAAAGCGCTGACCGATTCATAGCCAAGATCCTCTGCCACGCGCTGTACCAACGCCCCCGCGGAAAGCCGCTGCAGCGCAATGATGATGTGCAGTTGCTGGCGCCATCGGCCAAAGCTCATGCCCGTTTCGCGCAGAACAAGGCGTGTGAGCGTGCGTTCACTCATTGCGACCCGCGTGCCCCACTCGGCCGCCGTGCTCCGGTCGGCGGGATCGACCGTGAGCGCATTGGCAATATGGCGCAGCTTCGGATCTTCCGGAATCGGCAAATGGAGCTGCTCGGTTTTCATCTCCGTGAGTTCGTCCAGCAGGACGCTGACGAGCCGGCCAGTCGGGCCATCGATGTCATAGATCTGCGGAAGCGCGGCAAGCCGCTGGATCAACTCGATCAACAACGGCGAAAGCGAAAGCGTGCAACACGTATCCGGCAGCGCGGCCGCGAGCGGATCGACGTACAGGAAACAAAGACGGCCGTTAGCCGTCACGCGGTTACTGTGCAACATGCCGCCCGGCACCCACACGCCGCATTGCGGCGGCACCATCCAGAGACCATCGGACACTTCGCACGTCACGCCGCCGCGCAACGCAACAACGAGTTGGCCCTTGCTGTGCCGATGCATCGGCAACTCGCTCTCGTTCTCCACCACATCCACGCGCACGGCGTTCGCGGGCTGATGCATGGTGTCCGGATCAAAACTCGTCAGAGTGGCGCGAAGGATCGACATTGCGTCTTTGACCGCTTTTAGAACTATTTTGTCATTATCTCCAGATTCGTATCCGCGTCCAATGTTTAGTCTTAAGGCTTGTTAATGTCGGATCGAAATCATCGTGAAATCTCAATCTGGTGCTGCGCCAATCGTGGTGCGGCCGGCGTTGTTGATAGTTGGCATCCTGTTGATCGCCGCGAATTTGCGTGCGCCTTTTACCGGCGTTGCGCCGCTGCTCGGTTTGATTCGTGCGAATGCCGACCTGACGACGACCGAAGCGGGCATGCTGATCACCCTGCCCTTGCTCGCGTTTGCGATTGTTTCGCCGTTTGCAGCGCGCGTCGCCCGTGAATACGGTCTCGAACGTTCGTTGTTCGCGGCGCTGGTTTTGATTGGCGCGGGCATCGCCGTGCGCTCGACGGGAACCGTATGGTGTCTTTATCTCGGCACGGCGATCATCGGCGGCGGGATTGCACTGGGGAATGTATTGCTGCCGAGTTTGCTCAAGCGCGATTTCCCCGATAAAACCGCCACCCTCACCTCCGCTTACGCACTGACGATGGGCGTTGGCGCTGCCATCGCCTCGGTCATCGCCGTTCCGCTTGCACAGGTCTTCAACTCGGACTGGCGGCTGGTTATCGGTGCGTTTATCGTGCTGCCGGTTCTCACTGCTTTGATATGGCTGCCGCAACTTCGCAACCGGACATCGCCTTCAAGAGACACAGCCACACCTCCTCACGGCGGCGAAGTGTGGCGTTCCGCGCTCGCGTGGCAAGTGACGTTGTTCCTTGGACTGAATTCGTTTGTCTACTACGTCGCGGTAAGCTGGCTGCCCGCAATACTTCACGATGCCGGTTTTTCCTCCGATAAAGCCGGCTCCCTGCACGGCGTCCTGCAACTCGCAACAGCGGTTCCAGGCTTGCTGCTTTTGCCTGTCGTGCGGAAGTTGAAAGATCAGCGTGTGGCTGCGTTCATTGCGTCGATCATCAGCGCGATTGGTTTGCTTGGGCTGCTCTTGGCGCCGTCCATGGCGATGCTCTGGATCATTTTCTTTGGCATCGGTGCCGGTGCCGCGATCATTCTTGGCCTTGCGTTTGTGAGCTTGCGAGCGAGCAATTCGCATCAGGCGGCAGCGTTATCGGGAATGAGTCAATGCGTTGGATATCTGCTTGCGGCCGCGGGCCCGCCGCTGGTCGGCCAATTGCACGATGCTTCAGGAAACTGGAACGTGGCCCTGGCGATTTGCGCCGCGCTGTGCCTGGTCATGGCATTGCTTGGACTCTTTGCTGGACGCGCCGTGCATATCGTCACCACGCCAATCCGGCGTGCAACCGCCAAAGCAATCTAAGCGCAAACGCAAAAAGCGGCATCGCTGAATGAGCCGATGCCGCCAACCTGCCGCTTACGATCAGACCGAAACCATACCGCCGTCGACGGTGAGTTCAATGCCCGTGATATAGCTGCTATCGTCGGATGCAAGGAACAAAGCCGGCTTGGCGATTTCTTCCGACAGACCAATGCGGCCTAGCGGTACTTGCGATGTGATGCCTGACTTGAAGCCTTCGATCTGTTCTTCGGTCAGACCCGTCTTGCCGAAGATCGGTGTATCGATAGGACCCGGGCTGATCGCATTCACGCGGATCTTGCGTGCCTTCAGATCGGTCGTCAACGTACGCGCCAACGAGCGGACTGCCGCTTTACTGGCGGAATAAACGCTGAACGCTTCCATGCCCGTGTTCGCGGCAATCGATGCATTCAGGATGATCGAGCCACCGTCCGGCACTAGCGGGAGCAGCTTCTGCACCGTGAAGTACGTACCCTTCACGTTGATGCCGAAGGTCTCGTCGAACTGCTCTTCCGTTACCTGATCGATCGGTGCAAGCGAACCTACACCTGCGTTTGCGAAGATGATGTCCACGCGGCCGTATTTCGCCTTGATGTGGTCGTGCAGCTTGTCCAGATCCGATAGCTTGGCGACATCGCCCAGGACGCCCTCTCCGTTTAAACCGATACTTTCCACCGCTTCATCCAGCTCTTTCTGCCGGCGTCCCGTGATGATCACCTTCGCGCCTTCTTTAGCGAAGAGACGTGCGGTTGCCAGGCCCATGCCGCTGTTTCCGCCTGTAACTACGGCGATCTTTCCAGATAGTTTCGTCATGTCAGTCCTGCAGGTAAGTTCGTTTGTTGACTGGACGTCGCTCGTGGTGAAACGCGTTCAGTCGCTAAGGATTAGCTGTTCCCGTAGTGTCGCGGGGTTGGATTGACTATATGCGCGGTGCATCGTGGGAAATAGTAGATGGCGACGAATACACTCTACGGTTGGAACGAATAATCAAAATGCTATCGATATGACGCACACGACTAAGCGCGCAAGCCCATGATTCTTTGGCCCGAAGCAAAGGGTCAGTGCGTCCGCTGCCTTATCATGTAATGCAACGGTAACGTGCTCACGCCGCGAGTCCGCGGCTTTCAAGGAAAGAGTCGGAATGAAAAAGCTCATCAACGATGTCTCCGCCGTCGTGCCCGACATGCTCGACGGACTCGCTGCGTTCAATCCTGGGCTGTCGTTGCTGCAGGGCAGCACGATCATCGTGCGAGCCGATGCAGAGGCCGCTGCCGCGCTCGGCGAGGTCGCGCTGATCTCGGGCGGAGGCTCCGGCCACGAACCCGCTCACGGCGGTTACGTGGGTCCGGGCATGCTTAGCGCTGCGGTGGCCGGAGAAGTCTTCACATCGCCTTCCACCGATGCCGTGCTAGACGCCATTCGCGCTGTCGCAGGTCCGGCAGGCGTGCTGCTTATCGTGAAGAACTACACCGGCGATCGCTTCAACTTTGGACTCGCCGCCGAGATTGCGCGTGCTGAAGGAATCGCGGTCGAGATGGTG
>NZ_CAXTGZ010000306.1:0-6997 GCF_964243625.1 uncultured Caballeronia sp. | reverse complement strand
GCGAACGCATTGCCAAGCTGGTGCGCTTTGCATCGACGCATACGGATTCGTCGGAGCAGACAGTGGCGCTGGCCGACTACGTGTCGCGCATGAAGCCCGAGCAGACGAAGATTTATTACGTCACCGCCGACACGTGGCAGGCCGCGAAGAACAGCCCGCACCTGGAAGTGTTCCGCAAGAAGGGCGTGGAAGTGCTGCTGCTGACGGACCGTGTCGATGAATGGATGCTGTCGTTCCTCAATGAATTCGACGGCAAGCCGCTGCAGAGCGTGGCGCGCGGCGACCTGGATCTCGGCGCGCTGAACGATGAAGAAAAGCAGGCGCAGGAGAAGGTCGGCGAAGAATTGAAGCCGCTGGTGGAGAGCATGAAGGCTGCGCTGGAAGGCAAGGCGAAGGACGTGCGCCTGACGTTCCGCCTGACCGATTCGCCGACGTGCCTGGTTGCCGATGACGGCGATATGAGCGGCTACTTGCAACGTATGTTGAAGCAGGCCGGTCAGGCCGCGCCGCAGATGCAGCCGATTCTGGAAGTGAACCCGGAGCATCCGCTGGTGAAGAAGCTTCACGCCGATGACGCGAATTTCGGCGACTGGTGCCATCTGTTATTCGATCAGGCGATGCTGGCCGAAGGCGGCACGCTGGAAGATCCGGCGAGTTTTGTGAAGCGGACGAACGCGTTGTTGCTGGCGCGATAAGTCAGCGAATATCTACCTGTGCATGCGCCCCCCCGGGGGCGCATTTTTCGATAGTCCGCGCTTACGGTGAGCCGAGCGCGGACTATGGTTTAATTGCGCAGCGATCCCTCGCCGCTCCGAACGGGGCGGCGCGCATCGTGGTCGGTCAGCGCTCGTAGACGTGCAAAAGCGTGACAACCTATGCTTCATCTCGGCCACTTCGTGCGTCAGATGGCCTTGCAACGGCGCCGAAGCCCCTGGGCTCTTATTTCTATTAGAACGAAAATCCGAAATCTGCGGAATATCCCATATCCTCTTCGAACGACCCAAAGTCGAAGTCGTCGCTGCCCCCGTCATATTCGTTCCCTAGCGTAAAGTTGTACTGGCCCCCACCGGATGATATGAGCGTGTTGTTGTTTGCGTAGTCCGCCCATCCAGTCTCATATCCTGTCGGCCCATACGCAACCGCGTCATAACCGCCGCCGGCTCCGTAGGTGAATTGGGTGAAACCAGTGAGCTTGCCACTGCTATCAAATGAGTCGTACTCCAGCTCTTGTCCGTTTCCATTAAAGATAATGGCGTTCTGCGTGTTATCACTATTGAACAGATGTGCGGTCATGCTGCTATTGTTGCCGTACTGGTCATACTCAGTTTCACGGCCAGTCGTTCCGTCAAAAAAATAGTCGTCCGTTTTATGACCGCTCGTATTGAACTCCGCGTACTCAGTCTCATGACCGCTGCTGTTATAGACTGTCGCCGTCTGCGAATTGTCTGCGTTGATCACGTGGACCGTTGTCTGATTGCCTGAATATTCGTTCAGTTGCGTTTCACGGCCATCCGAATTGTAATAGGCATCGGTCGTCATTTTGCCGTTTGCGCCGTACGTCGCATATTCAGATACATGTCCGGACGGATCGAACACGGCAGCGTTCTGCGTTCCGTCAGGATTGAAGACATGTGCAACGCCGCTGCCGTCGGTGTTGTAGTCAGTCTCTTGCAACTCCCGGCCGCTCGCTCCGTCGAAGACGAGATCCTGAGTGATCTTGCCATTGGTGCCAAACGTTGCTTGTTCGGTTTCATGACCTGCAGCGTTGAATGCGTACGCGGTTTGCGTGCCATTGGCATTGAAGAGGTGATCGACCTGGCTGCCGTCGCCACTGATGTCGTTCTCCTGCGTTTCACGTCCACTCGCAGCGTCATAGAACAGGTCCTGTGTCTTCACTCCATTGGCGCCGAAGGTCGCGTACTCTGTCTCGTGACCGGCGGAATTGAAGGCTTCGGTATTCTGCGTTCCGTTAGCGTTGAAGATGTGGTCGACCTGGCTTCCATCGGCGTTGATATCATTTTCCTGTGTCTCGCGTCCAGTCGTGGCGTCATAAAACAGGTCTTGCGTCTTCACGCCGTTTGCGCCAAAAGTCGCGTACTCGGTCTCGTGACCGGCCGCACTTACAACTTCGGTGTTCTGCGTGCCGTTAGCGTTGAAGATGTGGTCAGTTTGGCTGCCGTCAACGTTGATGTCGTTTTCTTGCGTTTCACGTCCGGTGCTGGCGTCATAGAACAGGTCCTGTGTTTTCACGCCGTTTGCGCCAAAAGTCGCATACTCGGTTTCGTGACCGGCAGCATTAAAGACTGCGGTGTTCTGCGTGCCATTAGCGTTGAAGATGTGATCGATCTGGCTACCATCGGTGTTGATATCGTACTCCTGAGTTTCACGTCCGGAGCTAGCGTCGTAGAGGAGGTCCTGCGTTTTTACGCCGTTGGCACCAAAGGTCGCGTATTCCGTTTCGTGACCGCTAGCGTTGAAGAACGCGGTGTTCTGCGTGCCGTTGGTATTAAAGATGTGGTCGGCCTGGCTGCCGTCAGCGTTTATATCGTTTTCCTGAGTTTCACGTCCGGAGTTGGCGTCGTAGAAGACGTCCTGCGTTTTTACGCCGTTGGCACCGAAGGTCGCGTATTCCGTTTCATGACCGCTAGCGTTGAAGACCGCAGTGTTCTGCGTGCCGTTGGCATTAAAGATGTGGTCGACCTGACTGCTGTCAGCGTTTATATCGTTTTCCTGTGTTTCACGTCCGGTGCTTGCGTCGTAAAACAAGTCCTGCGTTTTCACGCCGTTGGTGCCGAAAGTGGCCTGTTCGGTTTCATTTCCCTGCGCGTTATAGACTGTCGCGTTCTGAGTACCGTTGCTGTTGAAGTGGTAAGCGACTTCGGAGCCATCTGAGTGAAATTGGTCTTGGTCAGTCGCATGGCCTTGGCCGTCGTAGACGTTAGCGATGTAGCTGCCGTCGGCATTATGTGAATAAGTTGTCTGCGTAAGAACGTTGCCGAACTGATCTTTAGTTACCGAAGTTAATAATGAACTTCCGCTGAAGCTTTGCGTTACCGACTGTCCAGACGAGAACGTGTCACCCATAGTTGTGAAATTGCCGTTCTCGTTAGGATCGTTGAACGTAATTCCCGACGCTCCTAGAGCGGGCGCTTGTGCTGGATTGGCGGCGCCATTTACTTTCATGTAGTAATTGTAATAGCTCGTGCCATCTTCGCTAGTCGGAAGCGGTGCAAACACGTGCATCGCGTCCTCGATCATTGCGTTCTTCTCTTGACTTGCTGTCAGCTTTCCTGAGACGTCTGAAGTGTGCTGAGTGTCGAGTATCGATTGGAGATTTGATGGCCCTGTGCTGTAGACGCCATCTCCGGCAAGATAGATTTCCGTGCCGCCCTTGCCGGACCCGTCGGAGCTAGTTGCCTTCAAGATTTCCTGCTGCACTACCCAGTTGTTGTACGCAGCTTCGCCTTCACGATGTAACCCCATCATAGCGCGCACATCATCAGCCGTAATACTTTGATCTGTAGCGGCTGGCCGATATTCGTCGTCAAATGCAATATCTGCGGTCGCGTTCTCGAAATGGCCAATTTCGTGGGCGAGCTGTCCAACGATCGTCGTTGTGGGTAGCGTGTTCCAGTTTTGAGCAAAGAATATGGCGCTTCCGTTCCAACCGGTTCCCGTTCCCGTCCCGGTGTCTATGCCCATCGTCCCCGCAGTAACTCCAACAGCATTACTGTAATCTAGCAATTCCATCACAAGGGTCGGACTTGCATTTATAAGGGCGATTGCATCTGCAGACAGTTTGATCGTGCCCCAGAAACTCTCATTCCCAGTAATCGTTTTAGCGGTCATTTTGAGTCATTCCTTCTATTTTGATAAAGTGTGAGATCATGCAAGCATCCTGTTTTCGTAAATAATAGATACATTTCAATTTTGTTTCTCCCTAAAAAATTATAAGTAAGCTGTCCCCGAAAGGACGGATTGAACTGCGGTTCGCCGACCCCCCATGTCGAAACAAATCTTTCTTTTTTAATGCAAATTTCGGCTTCGTTAATTCCTTCGGACAGGGATGATTTTTCGAACGACGAATCGTTAGATTTGAATTTACCGTAATTTGTTTTCGGCTCGTCGGCGTTAACTAGGGTTTCGGTTGATAATGGGGTTGCTTGGAAGGCGGAAGAGGTGCCTTCCAAAATGTTGGTCCTCGGATTTAAAACAGCATTCATCGAATGCACCGTTAGACGCAGCCTAAACGTCTCCGCGACTTCTTTTTCGTTATTTAAATCGCCGTGGTCAATGAAGTCATGTAAGTCAGAGAGGAAGCGGTCAGGGCTTCTAGCCGCCATCGAAGCAGGTGGGGATTCCATGCAACCCTCCACGAAAAAGAACAAAATTACGCAAATCGACGCTTTAAAGTATTTTTTTGCGCTGAAATTTTTCATAATTCACAACCTTCAGGAATGTTGCCCGCCTTGATAAATCATATCGCGTGGTGTAGATAAATCATCTCAGTAGGAAAGCCGCTCAGCTCTATCTCGTACCTAATTCGTTTGATTAGATTTCCAGATCGAATAAATAATTTTGGTTAAGCTGCCACCATTTCCTCTAGGCGCACCCCTGGCTGATTCGCATTTTTCGTCTAAGCCATCGATAAGTTGGATATTCCATGCCGTATCTGTTATCGAAAGGCTAGGAGTGTCGGCATCACTGGCCCACAGTAAATTGGCAAGTGCAACAACGGTCTGGATCTCGCTTGAATTGATGTTAATCGTCTCAAGTTTGTTCGGTTTGACCGTCATCTTTCCATCTTCGAACGCCCAAACGCTTTCGATTTTTGAAAGTTTCTGACCGTCCAGATCGAAAATGTAAAGTTCCCAAGACGGAGTGGTAAATGAACCACTTCCTTCTATCACGCCACGCGTTGGACGGCTTATACCGTCGAGCTTATGTTGATTAATGCATAATTTGTTATTTAAAAAGTTTCGCTTGATTGCTGCATACCGCAGTTGCGATGCCGGTTGAGAAGGCGGTGCGCAGCCTAATAGCAGCAACAGGCAGGATATCAACGCGATAAGCTTCAATGTGGCTTTATCCATATTGTTGCGTTCGATCTAGGTTGAAACAATTAATCCCGCATGGATTTCTGAATTCCGTCCCAAAGCGGTTCAAACAAGTAATCGATCGCAGTTCGCGAACGGGTCTTGATGAATACTTCCGCCCGCAGTCCCGGCCCGAGTCGAATCGGCTCGCGCGCCGCTTTGTTGGCGCGCGCAATGACATCGACCGGAATCTCTATATGGGCAAGGTAGAAAGGCTGCCGGGTTTCCTTGTCGTTCAGCGAATCGGCCGAGAGATACGTCACCGTGCCTTGAAGTAGGGGAGAGGTTCTCGGGTTGTACGCGGTCAGCCGGACGTCAGCCGTGCTTCCGGGCATAACTTCACGCACGTTATCAGGCTTTATCTTTGCTTCAACGAGCAAGGGCGTTCCCGACGGCACTAGGTCGAGGATCGGCTCTCGCGGACCAATGGCCGCGCCAATTGTATGCACCATAAGTCCAACGACTTCTCCGTCGACCGGTGCAACGATACTGGTGCGTGTTTCGGTATCTTCAGCCGGACGTAGCTGGTCGGCGAGTTGTTGAATTTTCGCGGTGGCGTCCTTTAGCTGCGTGTCGGCTGACTTCACATAGTCGTTGCGTAGAGCGGTGATTTTCAGCTCGAGATCGGTTTGCTTTTGGCGAGCACGAATCAATTCTGCCGTATTTGATTGTTGGCGCGACTTGTAGTCAGCCGCGGCTCGCCGCAATTCCATCATCTTTGTTTCGGTCACGTAGCCTTCGCTTCGTAGCTGTTCATTGACTTCGAGCTCCTGCTTTGAGATTGCGAGACTCTCGTCACTGGTGCGTACCAGCGCAATCTCGGTTGAAATTTCCTCGCGGGTTTGGTCTGCCTGTTCTCGCAATAAACGCAGTTGGTCGTTCAGAGTTTGTCGCTCTGAGTCAAATAGCGTTTGCTCCCGCTGAATTAGCGTAGCAATGGCTGGGTCCGACGACCGAGCGATCAACGGTGCTGGAAACGTAACCGAGCTTTTCATGTCGCGCTCTGCTTCGAGTCTTGCTGCCTTTGCTTGAACGTCGGCAAGTTGCGACTGGAGCGCTGCCACCTCGGCATCGGGCCGCACGCTGTCGAGCGTGAGCAACACCTGCTTGGCCTTAACATGATCGCCGTCCTTTACGAAGATGGCTTTAATAATCCCGCCTTCCTGATGCATTACCGTCTTGCGTTCGCCATCGTCACGGACGACACCCTCTGCGACGACCGCGCCCGATAGGGGAGCCAATGTGGCCCATACGCCGAGCGCGCCGCAGCCCAGCATCAGCACAACGCACCCGGATGCAACCACCCGGCGCGGCAAAGACAAAGGCGCGTTTGTAGATTGAGGTTCGGATGGTCGGCGGGGCTCAGCTATCGCGCTCCGGATACGGTCGCGCAAATGGTTTATGAACGGACGGAGCCTCATGATGCGGCGATCTCCCGTCGGTCTTTATCGCGTGGTGCAGGTCCTACCGGTGGGGCCTTCGACCGAGCCCACGACTCGACCTGCTCGCGCGTACCAAAGCATTCAATCTGCCCGCTCCGCATCATCATCACCCGGTCGGCAATCGAGAGCACCGCCTGACGGTGCGTCACCACAGCGACTGTTACCCCGTCACGTTTCAAGCGAAGCAGGGCTGCGTTCAACTGACGTTCGCCATCGGCGTCGAGATTTGCATTTGGTTCATCGAGCAACACGAGGCGCGGATCACCGTACAACGCGCGAGCCAGTGCGATTGCTTGGCGTTGACCACCTGAGAGCGCCTCGCCTGAGTCCCCGATGCTTGTCTCATAGCCACTGGGCAACTTCAGGATCATCTCGTGCACACCCGCACGTTGCGCTGCCAGCACTACCGCTGGGGCGTCGTTACCAGCCGGGTTTGGGTTACGTGCAATGTTGCCTGCA